>NZ_JBHYKG010000032.1:0-42984 GCF_042741245.1 Kitasatospora sp. NPDC058965 | reverse complement strand
GCCCGGTACCGCCCGGTGGGGTGACGCAGGAGCGGGAAGCAGCCGGACTAGAACGGACGCGAGCCCGAGCTCTTGCTCTGCGGGTAGCGGTTCAGGAAGAGCTGGCCCTCGATGTAGATGGTCGAGTTGCCGCGCCCGGCCAGCTGGCCGCCGTGGTCGAACTGGTAGTCAGCGTTGTCGTTGGACAGGGCACCGGTGTCGAACTTGGCCAGGGCGCGGCCGCCGCTGGTGACCTGGACGACCTCGGCCCGCTCGTCGTTCCACGAGGCGGTGGTGGTGGGCGAGCGGTACGTCGTGACGTCCCACTCCCCCAGCCGCCACTGGGTGGAGGACGCGGCGGTCAGCCAGATGCCGGCGCTCAACTCCTCGTACTGGTTGCCGGCCCCCGCGCTGATCGTGGACCGCGGGCTCCAGCCGTCGGCGGACGCCGGGGAGGCGAGCAGGCCGAGCGAGAGCGCGGCGATGCCCGCGGCAGCGACCGAGCCGATGATTGTCTTGCGCATACTCATGACGAATGTCCATTCCTCTTCGGAGAAAAACGGCCGCCGATCTGCGGCCGTCGACAAATGAGCCGATTCCGCGGAACACGGCACGGAAATGCCGCACGGAATGTACGGGCCCGCCGAGCGGGCCCGGTCGATCGGCTTCGAAAAACGGAGGAGAGGGAGGAGGTGCACGGCGGACGGAAACGCACGACAGCGCCGTCCGCGCCGCGGAACTGCGGGAACGGCCTCAGCCGCCCCGCGCCGCACCTGCTCCGGTCAGCTCGGACAGAGCGCGCTGGCCTGTCGGACAAGGTCGACATGAGCGCGGGTCACGAGCCGGATAATCCCCCGATTTCCCATGGCCAGATACTGGCCCGCGGCCGACGTTCCTGTCAATGAAAAACTTCGCGAAACGCAAGCGGATTGGCAGCCACCGCTTATTTGCACGGCGAAACAATGGCCAATTCTGCGGCCTCACCTGTGGATATGCCGGATTATTGAGCTTTCTCTGAGGTTTCCATTTGAGCTATTCCTGAGCTTGCCGGCCGACCCGGCTTGCACGGAGGCCCGACAGCGACCGTGGCTTGACCCCAAGGACTGCCCCTCAACAGATCTTCGAGAGGGCTTCAGGCATGGCCGATCGACCAGCAGTGTGGGACCCAGCCAGTCCTGGAGGTTGTGCAGGCGGGCGATGCCGAGCATGGTGAGGTGGACGCCAGCGCCCTTGAGTCGACAGCCATGGAGGATCTTCCACGTCTTCATCGTGGCGAAGATGTGCTCAACCCGGGAGCGGACTTGTTCGTGCCTCCAACTGCGCTCGCCCGCCACTGGGTGGGTTCGCCGCCCCTGGAACGTCGGTGCGGGATGACCAGGCCGGTCCGAGCACGTCCAGCGGGCGCCGCCGCGGTTCAGGTCGTGTAGGCGAGGAAGTCCCGGACGGAGGGCACGTCCTGGTGATCCGTGAGTTTGGTCCGCAGGTCGTTGAGGGTACTGGTCCCCCGCGAAGAGCTGACACCGCCCATGTGTTCGACGGCCTGGTGTGCGGTGTCGACGGCGCCGTCGATGTCGGACAGGGCGAGGCGGGCGTCCGCCTGGCGCGCGAGATAGATGGCATAGCCGCGGGGGAAGGCCTCTCCGTTGTAGACCTCGGTACTGTGCGCAGCGGTGGCCTCCTCGAAGTGCCGCAGAGCCCGGCCCGGCTGGCTGAGATTGAGGGCAGAGGAACCCAGGAGCTGGAACGCTTCGCCGAGGTTGAACCAATAGACGCAGTCGGGGTCCTCGGCAACAGGGCCGGCACTACTGTAGGCGTCCAGTGCGGCGTTGGCCTGCCGATCGGCGGCCCGGTGGTCGCGGGCATGAGCGTAGGCACGACAGGCGCGGGCATGGAGCATCGCAGTCATGCGGGCGGAGCCGATCCGGGGGGCCTGTGCCTGGGCAGCTTCGACCAAGGCAACGGCTCCGCGGGGGTCTCCGGTGCTGTAGTGCTGGATCGCCCAGAAGGCAAGGGTGTTGACGCCGACGACGGGGTCGGCGGCGCTGGCTGAGGCGCGCAGGGCCGCGGCGAAGTGGCGTTCGGCGGTGGCATGGTGGCCGCTGTCGTAGGCGGTCCAGCCGGCCGAGCGCGAGGCTTCGGCGGCGGCGGAGTACAGCTGGCGACCGACGGGTTCGGTGTAGGAGCACTCCTTGATCACATCGGTGATCATTTTTAGTTCGGCGACGGCGGAGCCGTAGACCTGGCCCGATCCGACCTGGTCGTCCAGGCGGCGCAGGACGGCCAGGCGGGCGTGGAAGGCGGCGGGGACCGCGGCGTCGACGCGCCGACCTTGGCGGGGCAGGGGGATGTGGGCGGGCGGCGCGGCGGCCCAGCCGGTGGCGACGGCGCCCAGTACAGCGCCCGAGGTGATGACGAAGTCTCTGCGGTCGCGGTTCACCTGAGCTCCCACCTTCTCCAGTGCTTTGACGGTACCCGCGGTGGTCCAGGGGGATGCGAAGAACAGGTGGTCGTCGTCGGCAGCGACCAGATCGAGCCAGGCCGGCCAGCCCCGGGCGAGGACCTCATGGGCGGGGACGCCCTCCAGGTCTGCCATCGCGAGCTGGGTGCCGAGCTCGGGGGTGACGCCGTTCTTCCAGCGGGTGAACTTCCACTTCCCAGCCGCCAGGGAGCCGAAGCCGAGCTTCTTATGGCGCTCGGCGACGCGGAGCAGGTAAGCCTCGGCCGTGCTGCGACGACGGGCCAGCAGATATGTGAGCTGCATGGCCACGGTGCTCGTCATCTGACCTCCCGCACACGGATGGTTCACCAGTGTCCTGCCGGGCGCGGCTGCTGGCCAGACTGCCGCGCAGAGAGGCAACCGGAGGCAACTGCGGGCACCGCCAGGCAACGCCCGGCGGCTTCCGATGACGGTGGCCTCGCGGTCTCCTGGATCCACGCCGCCACGGTCTGCTGATCAGCCGTCACCTCATGTGACGTGCTTCGGGATGCGGGCCAGGCGGGCCCCGACAGTCCCGGCCCGAGCGGGCCAGTCCCCGGAAGGAGCCGTTGTGCAGTCGGCTGATCCTCTTGCGTCCAGACCGGTGGCGTCCGCACTGGGTATCGCCGGTGCGTGGGCGGTTACACCGGCCGTACGGAGCGACAGGCGCGGTAGCGTCACCGAGCTGTTCACCCCTCAGGTGCTGCGGGAGTGCGCCGGGTTCAACCTCATGCCGCAGCAGGCCAACGTGTTCGTGTCCCGACGCCGGGCCCTGCGCGGGATCGCGTTCGCCCAGAGCCCGCCGGGGCAGGCCAAGCTCGTCAGCTGCGTGCGCGGCGCAGTGCTGGACGCGGTGGTGGACCTGAGGGTCGGCTCGCCGACGTTCGGCCGCTGGCACCTGCAGCACCTGACCGGGCGGGAACCCGCGGCGCTGCTGCTCGCCGAGGGGCTCGGACACGCCTGCCTCGCGCTCGCCGACGACACGACCGTGGTCTACCTGCTCTCCCAGCCGCACGATCCGGCCCGCGAGCACACGCTCGACCCACTGGACCCCGAGCTCGGGATCGCCTGGCCGACCGACATCGCACCGGTCCTCGGCACCCGGGCGCCGCTGAGCCTGCGGCAGGCCCTCGATCGACAGCTGCTGCCCCACGACGCGCCTACCCCAGGCTGACGCACCGTCCGCCGCACCCCGCAGTCCACCCCAAAAGAGATGGGATCGATCATGGAGAACGTCCTCGTCACCGGCGGCGCCGGCTTCATCGGCAGCCACTTCGTGCGCCGTCTGCTGGCCTCCGGTGACATCGCCAAGGTGACCGTGATCGACGCGCTCACCTACGCCGGGAACCTGGCCAACCTGCGCGACCTGCAGGATGATCCGCGCCTCGAGTTCGTCCACGGCAACATCCTCGACCAAGTGCTGGTCGACGCGCTCATGAGTCGGCACGACGCCGTGGTGCACTTCGCCGCCGAGTCCCACGTAGACCGCTCTCTCACCGACGCCGGCAGCTTCGTGGCCACCAACGTGCACGGCACCCAGACCCTGCTGGAGTCCGCGCGCCGGCACGGGATCCGCAAGTTCGTCCACGCCTCCACCGACGAGGTGTACGGGCCACTGCCGGCGGGCTGCGCCCGCGAGGGGGACCCGCTGCGGCCCACCGTGCCGTACTCGGCCTCGAAGGCCGGCGGCGACATGATCGCCCTGGCCTACGGCCACAGCTACGGCGTGCCGGTGTGTGTGACCCGCTCCTCGAACAACTACGGGCCCTGCCAGTACCCGGAGAAGCTGATCCCCCTGTTCACCGCCCGGCTGCTGCGCGGCGAGCAGGTCACCATCCACGGCAACGGGCAGCACGTGCGCAACTGGCTGCACGTCGAGGACAACTGCCAGGGCGTCGAGCTGGTGCTGCGCAAGGGGGTGCCCGGCGAGGTCTACAACCTGGGCGGCGGGACCGACCTGACGACCAACGAGCTGACCGGCATGCTGCTGCGCATCACCGGCAGCACCTGGGACTCGGTGCGGTACGTGAACGACCGACCTGCCAACGACATCCGCTACGCGATGGACTGGCGCAAGGCCGCCGAGAACCTCGGCTACCAGCCGATGCACGACTTCCAGGAGGGCCTGGAGCGCACCGTCGACTGGTACCGACACAACCCCCAGTGGTGGAGCACCGTGCCCGCCGCCCTGCCGGCCGCTGTCTGACCGACCCGCACCCGCCACAGAGATGGGACACACCGTGCAGCGTGAACCCGAAGAACGGCCGGTGCGGCTGCTGGTCACCGGGGTCGGCGGAGCCCCCGGCCTGGACCTGGCCCTTACGCTGGCCGAGCGTGGCCACAAGGTCGCCGGCACAGACGCGAACCCGCTCGCTCCCGGCCTGCTGGCCCCCGGCATCACCACCCGCCTCGTCGCGCGGGCCGACAGCCCCGTCGACTACGAGGCCGACCTGCTCCAGGTCTGCGCAGACCTGCAGATCGAGGCGGTCGTGCCGACCGTCGAGCACGAGCTGGCCCGCCTGCTCAGCCTCAAGGACACGCTGGCAGCCGCCGGGGTGCGCACCTGGCTCCCCACCCCGGCCGCGGTCGCGGCCTCGACCGACAAGTGGACCTTCCACCAGGTCCTGGCCGCGCACCAGGTCCCCACCCCGGCCACCGTGCTGCCCACGGAAATCGACCGGCTGCCCGCCGGGGTCCGACTGGTCGTCAAACCCCGCCGCGGCCAGGGCGCCAAGGACCTCTACTACTGCGACAGTGCCGAGCAGGCCCGGGTGCTGTGCCAGCTAGCGCCGGACCCGATCGTGCAGCAGCGCCTGGACGGGTTCGAGTTCTCCGCCGACTGCCTGGTCGACCGGGCCGGGCGCGCCTCGGTCGTACTGCGCAGGCGGCTGTGGGTGGCCGGGGGGCTGTCGATGGTGGCCACCACCTTCCACGACGAGGAGGCTGCCGAAAGCGTCCGGCAGACCCTGGCCGCCGTCGGCGCGGTGGCCGTGCGACGTGCAGGGCTTCATCACCGGCGGCAGCACCGGTGCCCGGGTCGTCATGACCGAGATCAACGCCAGGTTCGCCGCCGGGTTCGCGCTGAGCGAAGTCGCCGGCGCCGATCTGGTCGGGCAGTACCTCAACGGCCTGCTCGGCCGGCCCGTCGAACATAACCGGCTCGCTTACCGGGCGGGCGTGTTCCTCACCAAGTACGTGGCCGTGCTGTCCACCAGGGCGCGCACCGTCCCGGCGGAGCAGCGATGACCAGCGCACCGGCCTCGGGTGGCATCGCGCGAAACGCCGCCCCGTTCCTGCACGGCCCCGAGGTGCAGGCGATGTCCGAGGTGCTGGCGAGCGGGCAGTGGGGGCACGGCCCGGTCACCGAGCAGTTCGAGCGAGCCTTGGCCGACTACCTCGGTGTCCAGGACGTGGTGGCACTCTCATCCGGCACCGCGGCCCTGTTGGTGGCGCTGCTGGCGAACGGAATCGGGCCCGGCGACGAGGTGGTCCTCCCGTCGTTGACCTTCGCCGCCTCCGTCCAGACGATCCTGTTCACCGGCGCGGTCCCGCGCTTCGCAGAGGTGGACCCCGACACACTGTGCGTCACTGCGCAGACAGTACTGGACGCGCTCACCCCCGCCACAAGAGCTGTGATGCCGGTCCTGTACGGCGGCCGGGCCGTCGACCTCACCGTCATCCACAACCAACTGCGGCAGCGCGGCGTCGTCGTGGTCCAGGACGCCGCGCACGCCTTCGGTTCGCGGACCGCCACCGGGCGGGTCGGCGCCGACACCGACGTGGCCACCTGCTTCTCCTTCGACCCGATCAAGAACCTGACGACCGGTCAGGGCGGAGCGATCGTCCCCCGCACCCGCGAGGAGGCCGCGCACGCGCGGCGCCTGCGCCTGTTCGGGGTCGAGCAGAGTGCGGCCGAGCGTGCCGGTGCCACGTCGTACACCGTGGCCGGGCCTGGCCTGCGCTTCGACCTGTCCCCGATCAACGCGGCCATCGGCCTGGTGCAGTTGGAGCACTTCCCCGCCATCGCCGCCCGCCGGCAGCATCTGTGGCGTACCTACCAGCGGGAACTGTCGGTCCTGGAGGGCGTCGCCCTGGTCGACGTAGGTGTGGACCGATCCGTGCCGTTCAACTGCGTGGTCCGCCTCCCCGACAGCCGCTCGCGCGACGCGGTCTTCCGGGCCCTGCACCGACAGGGCATCGGGGTGGGCGTGCACTACCCGCCCAACCACACGCAGCCCGCCTTCGCCCGCTGGCACCGGGCCCTGCCTGCCACCGAGCAGGTCGCCGGTCAGATCATCAGCCTGCCCTTCCATCCCGGCCTAGACGACAGCGGCATCGGCCAAGCCGTCGCCGCGCTGCGGCAGGCCGTGAAGGCCATCAGCCCGCCACGCCATCTGGAGAACCCCGGTGACTGATCCGACCACCCCAGCTCCCACGGCCTTGGAGACCAACCGAGGCCGCTTCCCGCGGCGGCACCGCATTCTCGTGGTCTGCCTGGGCAACCACAACCGATCCCCGATCGCCGCCGCGATCCTGGCCCGTCTCGGCGGCGACCGGGTGGCCGTCCACTCGGCAGGACTGCGCGAGCGCCACGTCGGCAAGGGCGCGCACACCAACATGGTCCGGGCCGGCGCCGAGTACGGCTACGACATCCAAGACCACACCGCGGTCAAGGTCAACGGCCACATGCTCACCTGGGCTGACACCGTGCTGGCGATGGACCGTGCCGTGCTCGCCGAACTGCAGGCCACGGCCGACCCGGCCACCGCCGCCAAGCTGAGCCTGTACCTGCACGACGCCGATGTCCACGACCCCTGGCAGGACGCCTACCCGGCGTTCCTGGAGTGCGTGGCGACGATCGAGCAGGGCGCGGCCCGGCACCTTCCTTAGCGGCGCGCGCCGGCCACCGCGTTCAGCAGCACGTCGACCAGGCGCTCGGCGGCGTCCGGGCGCCCGAAGGACCGGGCCTGCTGCGCCATCGCGGCGCGGCTGGCCGGGTCCGCCAGCAGCGGGGCCAGCGCCTCGCGCAACGCAGCCGGGGTGGCCTGGCCCAGCAGGGCCGCCGCGGCGCCGGCGCCGACCAAGTGGCGGGCGTTGTGCTCCTGCTCGTTGCCGGCGGAGGTGGCCAGCGGGATGAGCACGGAGGCCTTGCCCAGCGCGGTCAGTTCCGCGATCGTGCCGGCACCGGAGCGGGAGATCACCACGTCGGCCAGCGCCAGCACGTCCGGCAGCTCCGGCCCGACGAACCCGGTCACCACGTAGCGGCCCGCCAGCTCCGGCGGCAGCGAGGCAGCGTGGCGGCGCAACTCCTCCTCGTGGGCTGGCCCGCACTGGTGGACGATGTTCGCGTGCGGCAGCAGCCAGGCCAGCACCTCCCGCACCAGGGTGTTGATCTGCTGCGAGCCTTGCGCCCCGCCGGTGACGTACACCGTCGGGCGCGCCAGGTCGAAGCCCCACAGGCCCAGTGCCTCGACAGCCTTCTCCCGGTGCCCGGCCAGCACCTCCGGGCGCACCGGATTCCCCGTGACCACCGCCGACTGCCGAGCCCCTTCCGGCAGCAGATCCAGCGTCGACTCCGAGGACACCGCCATGCAGGTCGCCACCCGCGCCAGCGCCTTGTTCGCCAACCCCAGGCGCACGGTCTGCTCGTGCACCACCAACGGCCGACGGCACGCCGCGGCCGCCAGGCCCACCGGCACCGCCACGTACCCCCCGGTCGCCAGCACCACGTCCGGCTCGAACCGGGCCACGATCGACCGGGCCTGCACCACACCCAGCGGCACCCGGCCCATGTCCTTCACATTGGCCGGCGACATCAACTTCAACGGGTTGCTGCTGCGCCGCACCTTGCCGGTCGCCACCGTCTCGAACGGGATCTGCTCCGCTGCCGAGACCCGGGCCTCCAGACCCGCGGCCGTGCCGACCCACAGCGCCTCCAGGCCCCGCCCGTCGAGGGCCAGCCGGGCCTGAAGCGCCCGCAGCGCAGTCAGGGCCGGGTAGGTATGCCCACCCGTCCCACCCCCCGTCACCAGCAGCCGGAAAGCACGGTCCTGACGGAACGGCACACGGGCGGGGACGTCGTTCACGAGAGCAGCTCCCAAACATCTGGCACGGGCCGTCCGCCCCTGCCCGGCAGTAGCTGGACGATAGCAGGCTGTGCAGCACTCACGGCCGCGGCTTCCGCCACCCCGCCCGCCAGACCGACCGCCGCTCGGACCACGTGCACCAACCGCCAGCCGACATGCGAGGAGAGCACCGATGCCCCAGTCCGCCGCCCCCTACGACCTCGGCGCCGAGCAGCTGGACACCGTGCTGGTCGCAACCGTCGACCCCCACGGCCGACTCAAGGGCAAAGAGATCGACGCCATCCACTACCGGGCCCACCTGGCCTCGGCCTGCACCCTTCAGGCCCCCGCCTACCTGCTGGCCACCGACCTCGGCATGACCCCCGTCCCCGGCTACTCCCGCCGCCACCGCTACGGCGACCTGACCCTGCGCCTGGACCACGGCACCTGGCGGCCGCTGCCCTGGCTGCCCGGCACAGCCCTGCTGCTGGCCGACCCGATCGATTCCGCCGGCACCGACCTGCCGATCGCCCCGCGCGCCGTCCTGCGCCACCAACTCGCCCTGCTGGCCGAGCTCGGCTACCACGCCCGCTGCGCGCTGGAGAGCGAGTTCATGCTCTACCAGGGCCGCGCGAGCAACCTCGCCAAGCTCCCCGCCGCCGGGTGGAAGCCGGCCACCGGGACCAGCTCGGACTTCGCCCTCGACCACCCTCCAGCCGTCCGCGCCTTCACCCGGGCCCTGCGCACCGCGATGCGCACGGCCGGCCTTCCCGTCGAAGCCGTCAAGGCCGAGACCGCGCCCGGCCAGGTCGAGCTGACGTTCCACCACAGCGAGCCCATGCAGGCCTGCGACCAGCACCTCCTGATGAAGCACGCCGCCCGCACCCTCGGTGACACCCACCACCTCGCCCCCGTCTTCATGGCCGCACCCCAGAACGGCATCGGCAACGGCCTCCACATCCACCTGTCCCTGTGGCGCGGCGACACACCGATCACGCCCGGGCCAGGCCTGGCCGGGCTGTCCCAGCTCGGCCAGCACGCCGTGGCGGGCCTGCTGAACAACCTCCCGCACCTGGCAGTCCTGTACGCCCCGACCACCAACTCCTACAAGCGCTATACCGGCCAGGTCTTCGCACCGGCTCGCTGGACCTGGGGACCCGACAACCGCACCTGCGCCGTCAGGATCGCCGGTACCGGCGCCAACACCCGCCTGGAGATCCGCGTGCCCGGCGCCGACGCCAACCCCTACCTCGCCCTGGCCGCAGCTCTGGCAGCGATCCGCGACGGCATCACCCAGCACTCCACGCCCCCGCCCACCGAGACCGGTAACGCCTACCACACCGATGCACCTCACCTACCGCGCACCCTCGACCACGCCCTGGCCGGCTTCAACGCCAACGCGCCCTCGCTGCTCGGCCCCGAAACCGTCAGCCACTACGCAGCCCTCGCCCAGGCCGAGATCGACTACCAGCACGGCCACGTCACCGACACAGAAACCCAACGCGGCCTCGCCTGCTGACCCCACTGCGGTCCGTGGGGTTTCTCCGCGCTCCAGGTGTGATTCGGAGCAGAGGCCGCGGGCCAGCGTTTCAGCGGTCGCCCTGGTGTCAACTCGCATGCGCCAGGAAGGGCACACACGTTCCCGCGCCGACCTTGCGTCACCGCCCGCAAGCCGGTGCGGTGTGACGGACCGTCGGGTCGCGGGCGTCAGACCTGGCCCGGCTCGCCTTCGGTCGTCGGGGCCCCCTCCTGCTCGGCGGCCGGCTCCGTCTGCCGACCCGGGCGCAGGCCGAGCACCGCCACCACGGCGGCCGCGGCCATGATGGCCGCCATCCAGTAGAGGACGGTCTGGGTGGCGTGGGCGAAGTCGGCCCGGAAGAACTGCGGGATGCCCGCGGTGCCCCCGCTGCCGCCGCTCTGTGCCTGGACCTGGGAGAGGTGACCGGCCGCGGCGGCCGCCTGCTCCTGGGGCACGCCCTGGGCGGTCAGGGAGCTGGTCAGCCGGGAGCGCAGGTCGGTGACCAGGACCGTGCCCAGCACGGCCAGTCCCAGGCTCGCGGCGTAGTTGCGGACCGTCTGGGTGATGCCGGTCGCCTCGCCGTAGGACAGGCGGGAGGCGCGGTTGACCGCGTCCGTGCTGGCGGGCGTGAGCATGAAGCCCATGCCCGCGCCGGCCAGCACGACGTCCCACTGCTGCTTGTCGAAGCTCAGCGTGGTCGCGTCGCCCGCCCACAGGTAGAACCCGACCGCGGCCAGGACGCACCCGAGCACCACCGGCCGCTTCGCGCCGCCCCGGTCGAGCATCCGGCCGCCGATCTGCGAGGCGACGACGAACCCGAGGAAGAAGTAGAGCAGGAAGATGCCGGCGTGCGACGCGGAGTCGCCCAGGGCGATCTGCGCGTACTCGCTGGAGAAGAAGAACACCGGGACGAAGACCAGCATCGAGATGCCGAGCACGAGGTTCTGCACGGAGAACGCCCGGATCCGGAAGATGTCCACCCGGATCAGCGGCGAGGCGGTGCGCTTCTCGACGAATGCGAAGACGACCAGCAGCAGGAACCCGGCCGCGATGCAGATCCCGATCGCCGGGTTCGACCAGCCCCAGACCTGCGACTGCTGGAAGCCGAAGACACTCAGCGCGACCCCGCCGGCGATCAGCGCCAGGCCCCGGTAGTCCATCGGGGCCGGCCGGCTCTCCGTGACCGGCTTGGAGACGACGATCAGCACCAGCGCGATCGCCGCCACCGGCAGGTTCACCCAGAAGATGGCTCGCCAGGTCCATTCGGTCAGGTAGCCGCCGAGGACCGGTCCGATCGCGGTCAGGCCGCCCGCGATGCCGAAGAACAGGGCCAGCGCCCGCCCCCGCTCGCGCAGCGCGAAGTTCTGCACCACGATCGCCAGCGCCGCCGGGAACATGACGGCGCCGCCGAAGCCCTGGACGGCGCGGAAGGCGATCAGCCACGCCTCGGCCAGGCTGCCGGTCGGGGTGAGGCCGCAGCAGGCGGAGGCCCCGGCGAAGATCAGCACCCCGAGCACCACCGTCCTGCGGTGGCCGGCGGTGTCGGCGAGCCGGCCGCCGAAGGCGAAGAACGCCGCCAGGGTGAGCAGGTAGGCGTTGACCACCCACTGCACGCCCGTGCTGGTCAGCTTCAGCTCGTGCTGGATGTTCGGTACGGCGATCGACACGATGGTCTGGTCGATGAAGGTCATCGCGACGGCGAAGATCATCGCCGCCAGCACCAGGTAGCGCGAGGATCCGCTGGGAGCAGTGCGCACGGTCCACTCTTCCGTCCGGGGTGCGTCCGCCGCCGGACCACCGGTGGGGCGGGGCCGCTCCCGGAGGGCGGGGCGGTTCCTGCCGTTCGTTCGGCGCCTCCCAGGCTAGTCAACGGTCCGGGCGAACACCCGGTAGAACCGCCGGGGCACCCGGGTGGTGAGGACCCGTCAGGCCCGCCGCCGGGCCGACCACCCCGGGGCCACCGCCCCTGGACCCGGACGGGCGTACGGATCGCTCCGGGAGGCCGCCGACCGGGACGGCTACAGGTAGCACCGCCGGTACCGGGCGCTGCCGACCACCCGGCCTGCGCGCATGGCGAGTTGACCCAGCACGGCGGCGCGGCGCTCGGCCGGGCCGGCCAGGTCGGGCAGGCGCACCAGGAGCCGCCACCAGGCCGCGGCGGCCTCGCCGAGGTGGGAGGGGGGCATGCCGCGGTCGGCGAAGTCCCGGTAGAGCTTGGGGTGCGAGCGGCCGTACCGGTAGAGCTGACGGGCGATGGGGCGCAGCTCGCCGCGGAGCCGGTAGTGCACCACGGCGCTCGGGGCGAAGGCCAGGCGGCCCCCGGCCAGTTGGGCGCGCCAGAAGAACTCGACGTCGTCGCTGCCGTAGCGGTAGCTCTCGTCGAAGCCGTCCAGGCGGCTCCACAGGGCCTTGTGGAAGCCGCAGTTGGCACCCGGCGGGTACGGCAGGAAGGCGAAGGTGTCGAGCAGGGCGTCGGACTCCTTCGGCGGGCGCGCGGCGAGGGCCACCGGCCCGTTGAGCTCGCGGCGTTCGAGGGCACCCCCGACGGCCGGGCTGGTCCGCAGCGCGTCGACCAGGCCGGCCATCCATCCGGGCGCCACCACGTCGTCCGCGTCGCAGCAGAGCACCAACTCGCCGCGCGCACTCCGGCAGCCGAGGTTGCGCGCGCGGTTGACGCCGAGGCCCTCGGCGGCCTCGACCACCCGCAGCTGCGGCATCCCCTGCTGCCAGGAGCGGAGCAGCGCGCGGGTACCGTCGCTCGATCCGTTCTCGACCACGACGACTTCCCACGGGCCCTGGTAGGTCTGGCAGTTCAGCGCCGCCAGCTGGGCATCGAGGGTGCTCTCGGCGTTGTGTGCGGGCATCACGACCGAGACCAGGCCCAGCTCGCGGTGGTTCACCGGGTGCTCCGTTCGGCCGGTCGCACCGCCCGGAGGGCGCGGAGCACCGCGGCGGTGTCGCGCAGGTCCGGCAGCACCGTGTCGGCCCCCGCCGCCGCCAGCTCGGCGGCGCTGCTCGCACCCGAGGCGACCGCGATCACCCGGGCCCCGCCGACCCGCCCGGCCTGCACGTCCCGCGGGGTGTCGCCGATCAGCACGGTGGTGTCGGCGGCGAACTCCTGCCCGTACGCGCCCGCGGCGCGCCGCCGGGCGACCGGCACCAGGGCCGGGCGGGCGCGGGCGTCGTCGCCGTAGCCGCCGATGTCGAGGTCCACCGACTCCGCCAACCCGAACAGCCGTAGTTTCAGGGCGGCGTTGGCCCGCAGGTTCCCGGTCAGCACGGACTGCACCACACCGCCGTCCTCCCCCACCGCCCGCAGGGCCTCCAGCGCCCCGGGCAACACCCCTCCGGCGGTGGCGAGTTCGGTGGCCACCCGGCGCAGCTGGGCCACCAGTTCGGCGGTCACCCGGCCCGGCTCGACCGGGCCGACCCCGTGCCGGGCGAACAGCTCGGCCATGATGTCCGGTTCGGTCCGGCCGGCGGTGGCGACCCGGTGGCGGGCGGGCCGGCCGGTGAGGCGTTCGAAGGCCCGCGGGTAGATCGCGCCGCAGGTGCCGCCGTCGTCGATCAGCGTGCCGTCGATGTCCCACAGCACCAGGAGCCGCCTCACGCCCGGGCCGCCTGCCGGTCCGGGGCGGGCCCGGCCGCGAACGGGCCGCGCCGCGCGGTGCAGGCCGCGCCGTGCCTGGCGGCGAGGGCGATCGCGTCGGCCGTGGCCGCGCCGGTGGCGAGCGCGTAGGTGAGGACGGCCGCGAAGGTGTCCCCGACCCCGTAGGTGTCGACCAGCGGGCCCGGTGCGGGAGCCGGCCGGTACCGGCGGGGGCCCCGGCCGCCGCGGGTGAAGACGCCGCCGCGCCCGCCTTCGGTGCTCACCACCAGGTCGGGCGGGGTCGGCAGCGCCGCCGGGTCGTGGCGCTCCGCCGGATCGCAGCCGCTGCCCACCAGCGCGTCGACCCGGATGCCGGACGCCAGCACGGTGGCGAACTCACGCGCCGTCACCACCAGCACCCCGGCCCGCCGGGCCAGGCGCAGCAGCGCGGCGTCCCCGGCGGTGAAGAACACTGCGTCCTGGTGGGCCAGTTCGTCCCAGTCGAAGGGATCCGCCGCGGTCGGCTCCAGCCGCGGCCCCAGGGTGACCGTGGTCCGTTCGCCGGAGCCGTCGACCAGGCTGACCGCCTTGCGGGTCGGGCCCGGCCGGGCGGCGGCGCGCACCCGCACGCCGCGGCGCTCCAGTGCGGTGCGCGAGCGCCGCCCGGTCCGGTCGTCGCCGAGGGCGGTGAAGAAGGTGCAGCTGCCGGCCAGCTCGGCCAGCCGGACCGCCGCGACCGCGCCGCCGCCCGCGGGCCCGCGCCAGAGCGGCTCCGCGTGGATCACCTCCCCGGCGGTGGGCACCTGGTCGAGTCCGGCGATCGTCGTCCACTCGACGTGTCCCACGACGGCCACCCGCGGGCGGCCCGGGCGGGCCGCCCGACCGGCGGGGCGCTGGTCTTCGTCCATCGTTCCTCGCCTCTCGCGCCGGCCCGTCGCCGGCGTCACCCCAAGAAGAGCACAGGATGCTCGTACACGCACCGACTCCGGCACCAATGGAGGGTACGTTGACGAACCATGAATGGCGGGCCGCAGCCAGCGCCCTGATGATGGGTCGTGGCCGTCCGAGCCTCCGCGCACCGTCCCCCGGCTGCGCGGCCATCTGCCGCTCCGGCCTCTCGACGGAGGTGTGTGTGAAGGACGTAGCTGCGGTCCTCTTCGATTTCGACGGGACGCTGTGGGATCCGGAGTCCGAGGTGTTCCGCGCCCATGCGGAGGTCTTCCTCGAATTCGGCCACCCGCTGCCGACGGAGGTGTGGTCCTCCGTCGTCGGCACCATCGGATTCGACCTGTGGTCGCACCTCGAACGGCTCACCGGACGTCCGGTGGACCGCCGCGCGGCCCAGGAGCAGGTCCAGCGGCGACAGCGGGACATGCTCGGCGGGCTGTCCAGCCGCCCGGGGGTGCACCGGATCCTGCGCGAGGTGGACGCGCTGGGGCTCTCCCGCGGGATCGTCAGCAACTCGACCAGGGAGTGGATCGCCCGCTACGCGCGGCAGTGCGGCATCGCCGAGGGCTGGAGCACGGTGCAGTGCGCCGACGGGGACCGCAACGGCGCGAAGCCCGAGCCGAACCTCTACGTCGCCGCCCTGGCCAGCCTGGGCGTCCCCGCCGAGCGGGCGGTCGCCTTCGAGGACTCGCCCAGCGGCGTCCGGGCGGCGAAGCGGGCCGGGATCCGGTGCGTCGCGGTACCGAACGCGATGACCGCCTCCCTCGACCTCCACGAGGCGGATCTGCGGTTCGAATCGTTCGAGCAGGTCGATCTGCCCGGAATTCTCAGCAGGAAGAACCGGAGAGGGAAACCGATGACCCAAGCCGTCAGCACGAAGATGCAGCAGGTGCCCGAGGACGCCGACGATGCGCTCCAGCACTACTACTACCTCCCGGACAAGCTCCGGGTGGTCAAGGGCGAGGGCGTCCACCTCTACGCCGAGGACGGCCGACGCTACTTCGACTGCTCGTCCGGGACCTTCAACCTGAGCCTGGGCTACGCCCACCCCGAGGTCGTGGCGGCGGTCCGCGAGCAGGCCGGCCGGCTCATCCACGTCACCTCCAAGTTCCAGACCGAGCCGCTGAACGCGCTGGTGTCGAAACTGGCCGAGGTCTCCCCGCCGAACCTCACCCGGGTGCACCTGAAGTCGGCCAGCGGCTCCGACGCCAACGAGAGCGCGCTCAAGATCGCCCAGGTGCACACCGGGAAGTCGGACGTGGTCACGCTGTTCCGCGGCCACCTCGGTCAGACCCTCGGCATGATCGGTGCCTCCGGCGCCGCGTTCCGCCGCACCCCCTTCCCCTCGCACCTGCCCGGCGTGGTGCACGTCCCCGATCCGCACTGCCTGCGCTGCTTCTACCGGCAGGAGCGGGCCACCTGCGGCCTGCTGTGCGTGGAGCGGATCAACGACTTCATCGACTACGCGAGCACCGGCCGGGTGGCCTGCGTGGTGGTGGAGCCGATCAGCGGCAACGGCGGCAACGTGGTGCCGCCGGACGGCTACCTCCAGGCGCTCAAGAAGCTGTGCGACGAGCGCGGGATCGTGCTGGTCTTCGACGAGATCCAGACCGGGTTCGGGCGCACCGGCCAGATGTTCGCGGCCGACCACTTCGGCGTCGCCCCGCACATGCTGACCTTCGGCAAGGGCCTCGGCGGCGCGGGGATGCCGATCGCCGGCATCCTCACCGAGGAGCGGCTGGCCGGCGTGGAGGGCCACCACATCAACTCGACCTTCGGCGGCAACGTGCTGGCCGCCGCGGCCGCACTGAAGACGCTGGAGGTCATCGGCCGCCCGGGCTTCCTGGAGAACGTGCGGACCGTCGGCGCGTACGTGCTCGACCGCCTGCGCGACCTGGCCTCGAAGGTGTCGTTCGTGCGGGAGGTGCGCGGGGTCGGTCTGATGATCGGCATCGACATCGTGGACGGCGCCGGCGAACCCGATCCGGCCCTCACCAACCACCTGGCCGAACGCGGCCTGGAACACGGCCTGCTGCTGCGCACCTCGCTGTACGGGCACGGCAACGTGCTGAAGGTGCGACCGGCCCTGGTCATGACCCGTCAGGAGGCGGACGAGATGTGCGACCTGTTGGAACGACTCTTCCTCTCCGTCTCATGAGGGGCCTGGTCCAGGAGCTGACCCTGCACATCCGGGCAGCCGTCCGCACCGGTCTGCACGAGGTCGGCAGCCGCTACGTGCAGGGCACCGCGAAGGGCGGGGACGCCGAGTTCCCGGTCGACGTGCTCGCCGAACGGGCGGCCTGGGACTTCCTGACGGCACGGGGGGAGCCCGTCGCGGTCTACACCGAGAGCGAGGGACTGCGCACGATCGGCCGCAACCCCGCCCACGTGCTGATCATCGATCCGATCGACGGCACCCGGGGCGCGGCCGCCGACCTGGAGATGGCCTGCGTCTCCATCGCCGCGGCGCCGTTCAGCGAGGCGCCGACCATCGGGGACATCCGGTACGCGATGCTGCAGGAGATCAAGTCCGGCCACTGGCTCTACGCCGATGCGAACGGCACCGGGATCGAGTCCAGTGGGTATCCGGTGCCGGTGCCGGGTCTGTCCGGCACCGTCGACCTCGACCGGATGTTCTGGTCGCTGGAGTTCAACGGCCACCCGGCGGAGTTGATGGTCGGGGCCTACGGCCACCTGATCGACGCCTCCGCCAACACCGGTGGCGTGTACGTCTTCAACAGCGCCTCGTTCTCCATCTCCCGGATCATCACCGGGCAGATGGACGCCTACGTCGACATCGGCAACCGGCTGCTGCGCGACCGCCCCGCCACCGAGGCGGACTTCCGGCGGGTCGGCCACGGCAGCATCCTGCACCTGTTCCCGTACGACATCGCGGCCTCGGTGTTCCTCGCCGAGCGGGCCGGGGTCACCATCACCGACGCCTACGGCAAGCCGCTGCACGACACCCTGCTGCTGGACATCGGCCCGCTCAACCAGCGGTCCTGCGTCGCCGCCTGCACACCGCAGCTGCACGCGGCGCTGATCGACTCGATTCGCTGGTAGGAGAGTTGTGGTGACGGATCGCCAGCACCTGACAGTCACGGCCGGCCGCCCGTCCGGTGGCTGGACCGACGAGGCGGCGCTGGCGGCCGTCGCCGACGCCCTCGGCCTCGCGGTCGGGGGCGAGATCCTGGACGGCGGCTCCCCGGCCCGGGTGTACCGGGCCACGGCCGCGACCGGGGCGGAGCTGGCCGTCAAGGTCCTGGTCCCCGCCCCGGGCGCGGTGGACGGCCACGATCTGGCCGCGTTCCGGCGCAAGGTCGACCAGCTCGACCAACTGCACATCCTGGCACCCGGACTGGCGGACCACTACCTGCCGGTCCGGCACGTCGTGGACGGTGACGGGTGGGCGGCCTGCACCACCCCCTTCTACGCGTCGACGGACCTGGCGGCTCCGCTGCGGGAGTCGCCGCACGGGACGCGGGCCTTCTTCCGCCGGTACACCGAGGTGGTCCGGACCCTGGTGCTGGACGGGTACGCCGCGCAGTCGCACCCCACCCCGGCCGGCCACGTCGCGCAGGTCGTCGTGGGCCGGTTCCTGCGCCGGCTGCCCGTGCTGCACCGGGCCCTGCCCGCCGAGCTGATGGCCGCCGAGCACCTCACCGTCAACGGCGTGCCGTGCCGGGCGCCGCAGCTGGTCCTGGAGCAGGTGGCGGGGCGGCTGGACCGACTGGCCCCCGCCCGGCTGATGGCCCCCGCCCACGGCGACTTCAACACCCGCAACGTGCTGCTGTCCACCCGTCCCGGTGCGACCGCGGGCGACTTCCGGCTGATCGATCCGCGCGGCTCCACCGAACCGTGGGACCCGGTCTACGACTTGGCGAAGACGCTGTTCAGCCTCAGCGTCTGGGACCCGGCGCTCCGGACCGGCTTCGCGGTGCGCCGGTCCGGGCGGCACGGGTACCAGGTCGCCTTCCGCCGGCCGGTGTTCCCGGGCTACCGCGCCGCGGTCCACGCGTTCCTGCCCCACCTGGAGGCGGACGAGGGCCTGTCGGAGTTGTTCCGCGGCGATCCGGGCTGGCGCGAGCGGCTGCTGCTCACCCACGACCTGCACGTCCTGGCGGAGGCGCCGTGCCGGCTCTCGGACCGCAAGCCCAAACCAGACCTGCGGGGGAACGACTCCACGCCCGCGGAACTCGCGCTCGGCCACTACCTGCTGGGCACCCTGCTGATCAACGACCTGGCCACCCGGCTCAGTCGGACGGGCCCGGTGGACGCCGGGGGCCACCTGGCGCTGGTGACCGACCACCTCCCCGATGAGTGACCCGGGCGAGGTGGGCGAGCGCCGCATCCAGACCGGGTCCGAGCAGGCGGTGCCTGGTGCTGCGCAGCACCAGCCGCGGCGGGCGGCGACAGCGGGCACCGGGCTGCTCGCCGTGGGCGGCCACCACCCTGCTGGGCAGGCCCAGGGCCCGCCCGACCCCGGACATCAGCTCGAACCGGTTCACCACCTGGCGTCCGCCGTAGTGCACGACGCCCGTGTGCTGCCAGAGTTCGGCCAGCGCCGGGCCGAGGCTGGGCAGGTAGACGGGAGCACAGACCAGGTCCGTGCGGGCGGTGGTCGTCTCCCCGGCGAACCGCGCCAGGAAGGTGTTCGCCCAGGGGCCGCGTCCGAACACCAGCGGGATCCGCACGACCAGGTGTCCGCCGGCGGCGAGCAGCAGGTCCTCGGCGGCGGCCTTGGTCCGGCCGTAGACGTTGACCGGGGCTCGGAGGCAGTCCTCGGTGTACTGGGCACTCGTGCCGTCGAAGACGTTGTCGCTGGACAGGAAGAGCACCTTGGCGGCCGAGCCGCGCACGGCGTCCAGCAGGACCTCGACCGGCCGGACGTTGAGGCGGTGGGCCAGTTCGGGGTCGGCTTCGGCCGCCTCCAGCGGGACCAGCCCGGCCGCGTGGACGACCAGGTCGAAGCCGTCGGCCGCGAGTGTCCGCAGCCGGTGCTCGTCCCGCAGGTCCAGCTGGACCAGCCCCGGGACCGGACGGGTGGCGTAGGTGCCGACCATGTCGTGACGGTCCGTCAGGTACTCCCACAGGCCGCCGCCCACGAACCCGGAGGCACCGAGCAGCAGGATCCGCAGCCGCGCGTCCGACGACGGGCCACCGGCGCCGTCGGGCGGCTGACACAGGTTCATATCGGGCATTTCATGACACTACGTGGTCAGAGATCCGGGAGGCGCCCATGAGGGCCGTCGTGTTCGAGGATGTCGGCCGGGCGGGCCTGCACACCCATGGGGTTCCTCCGTACGGCGCCGGCGAGGTCGTGGTCGAGGTGGCGGCCACCGGCGTCTGCGGCACCGACCGGGCGATCCTGCTGGGCGAGTTCCCCGCCCGGCGGGGCGTGGTGCTGGGACACGAGGCGGTCGGCGCGGTCGCGGCGGTCGGGGCCGGCGTCGGCTCGGTGGCGCCGGGCGACCGGGTGGTGATCAATCCGACCTACTCCTGCGAGCTGTGCCGTCCCTGTCGCCGGGGGCTGGCGGCACACTGCGGGGCGAAGGCGGGCCGGGAGGTCGGCGTCGACCGGGACGGCACGATGGCCGACTTCGCGGTCGTGCCCGAGCGCTCCGTCCGGCAGCTGCCCGCCGGCGTGTCCTACCGGCGCGGAGCCCTGGTGGAACCGCTCGCCTGCGTGCTGAACAACCTGACGGCGGCTCGGCTGCGCCCGGACGACCGGGTGCTCGTGATCGGCGCCGGTCCGATCGGCTCGCTGTGCGCGCTGGTGCTGGCCCGGCGCGGCGCCAGGGTGGCGCTGGCCGAGCGGGATCCCGGGCGGGCGGCCCTCGCGCGCCGGCTGCTGCCGGGCACGGTGCGGGTGCTGGCGCCGGAGGAGGCGGCGGACACGCCCGGGGCCGGCAGCCCCGACGTGGTGATCGACACCACCGGGTCGCTGCCGGGCGATGTGCTGGGCACCGTGGCGGCCGGGGGCACGGTCGTGGTGATGGGCGAGAAGGAGGCCGCCGTCGCCACCGTTCCGCTGCGGCCCCTGGTGACCCGGGGGATCCGCCTGGTGGGGGCCGGACCGTACCGGCCGACCGACTTCGACCTGGCGGTGGACCTCGCGCAGGACCTGCCGCTCGACGACCTGGTGACCCACGTCCTGCCGCTGGAGCGGCACGCCGAGGCCTTCGCGCTGCTGGCGGTCCCACCCGGCGGTCCCGGACCGTCGGGGTCGGGAGCGTACGGCGCGATGAAGGTCCTGCTGGCGGCGGACGAAGGCCTGGTGCCGTGACGCCCGGCCGACGGGACGGCGCCCGGCCCCGCTTCGTGGACGGCACGCTGTGGCTGGACGGGCGCCCCCAGTTCCTCGTCACGGGCGAGTACCCGTACTACCGGGACCGGCCCGGGCGGTGGGCGGCCAAGCTGGCTGCCGTGCGCGACGCCGGCATCGAGGTGGTGACCTGCTACGTCCCCTGGCGGCACCACGAGGTCGTCACGGGCGACGGTCCGCGGTGGTGCTTCGCCGGCGACGGCACCCGCGACCTGGCCGGCTTCCTGGCGCTGACCGCGGCGACCGGGCTGCTCGCGGTCCTGAAGCCGGGCCCGTTCGTCCATGCCGAGCTGCCCTTCGGCGGCCTGCCCGACCGGGTCAGCCCCACCCTCGACCCGGATCGGCACGCCGCACGGTCGGCCGACGGGCAACCGCTGCGCTGCCAGCAGTTCGTGCTGCCCTCGGCGCTGGACCCGCGGTTCCTCGCGGACGCGACGGACTGGCTCCGCGCCGTCGGGCGCTTCCTGCAGCCCTTCGTGCATCCGCGGGGGCCGGTGGTCGCCGTGCAGATCGGCAACGAGGGACTCTACGGGGAGACCGCGCTGCCGATCGACGCGCTCGACTACTCGCCGCCGGGCACCGACGGATTCGCCAGGTTCGCCCCCGGCGTGGCCGCGCCGACCGGGGCCGCCGGCCCGTGGTCGGCCGAGGCGCTGCACTCCCTGACCAGGTGGGGGCAGTGGTCGGCCGAGCTGCTCGCCACCGGGACGGCCACGCTGGCCGAGGCGCTCGGCCCGGAGCTCCCCGTCTTCACCACCTACTCCCCGCCGGCCTCGGCCGACCGCGTCCCGGACCGGGCAGCCGGACGGTACGACGCCTGGCTGGCCCGGAACCGGGTCGGCGCGGCCGGCACGCTGCCGCGCGCCTACACCAACTGGACCGGTGACGTGCTGCTGGACGAGGCGACGCTGGTCGCCTACGTCCTGGCGGCCAAGGGCGCGCGCGGCCCCAACATCGAGGAGAACTGGGGGCTGCGCTGGGCGGACGCGCGCTGCGCCTTCCCGGTGGTGCCGATCCGCCACGCCCTGCTCGGGGTGGCCTGCGGGGCCACCGGCATCAGCGTCTACCCGGCCTGCGCCACGGCCGGCTGGGGCGAGCACCTGACGGTGGATCGGGCCTGGTTGGCGGAGTCGGGCGGTGACCCGGCCCCGTTCGCTCCGCCGTACGGGAAGGACGCCCCGATCCTGCTGGACGCGGCCCCCGGCCCGTCCTTCGCCGCCCTGCGGGTGCTGACCCACTTCCTGACGGGACGGCAGGACGCGCTGGCCCGGTCCCGACCGGAGCCCGGCGTGCGGTGGGGCGTCCACCCGCCGTACGCGGCCGTCGGCGCGTGGGACCGGGCCGGGGTCGAGGAGTGGCCGGTCCCGTCCGCCGCGCAGACCCTGGTCCCGTTCGTCACGCACTGCCTGCGTCGGAACATGCCGTTCCGCTTGGAGGAGCTCGCCGGCCGGGCCGCGCTCGATCCCGCCGCCGGGCCCCTGGTCACCGTGTCGGGCCGCTTCATGGAGCGGGCCCTGCAGCAGCGGCTCGCCCGGTTCGCCGAGCGCGGCGGGGCGCTGCTGGTACTGGGAGAATTGCCCGCCCTGGACGAGAACCTGACGTCCTGCACCGAACTGGCCGATGCGGTGGCACGGTCCGGGGCGGGCCGGGTGCGCACGGTGGCGCTCGGCGGGCGGTCCGTCGGAGCGGCCGTCGAGGAGTGGCTGGCCGACACCGGCGACGTCCCCGTGCGGGCCGGACCGGGGCCGTGTCTCGAACTGCGCCGGGCCGCCGCGGATCCCGCGGAGGTGCTCGTCTTCCTCTTCAACCGCTCGGCCGGACCCCTGACGGCCCGCACGGAGTACGACGGGCACGCCGTCACGGTCGACCTGGTCGGGGGCGGCTGCGCCGTCGTCCAGGTGGCCCACGGCCGGCTCGGGGCGTGCTACGTGAAGGGGCTGAACGAGCAGACCGGTGCGGGGCTGCCGGTCCGGGTCCGGGTGGGGCGTGACCTGCTGACGGCCGACCGGCCGTGCGACCTGTCCGCGGTGCGCGGTCCGGCCGGCTTCGAGGTGCGGACCGTGGCCGGGCCGGGCGAAGCCGTCGTGACCCTGCCGGAGCTGCCATGACCTCCCCGCCCCCGGCCGATGCGGTCGGCATCGACGTCGGCGCCACCAAGATCGCGGCGGTGCGGGTGACGGCCGACGGCACGGTGGCGGCCCGGGCCCGCCGCGCCACGCCACGCCGCACGGCCGACGAGTTGGTCACCACCATCAGCGGCCTGGTCGCGCAGGTGCGCGGCGAGCGGACCGCCGGCGTCGGGGTCGGGCTCCCGGGGATGGTCGACGCCCGCACCGGGGCCCTGGCGTTCGCCCCCGGCCTGGAGTTCGGGCGGGCCCCGCTACGGGCGCTGCTCGCGGAGGCCCTAGGACTTCCCGTGGTGACCGACAACGACGCCAACGCCGCCGCCTGGGCCGAGTACCGCCTCGGCGCCGGGCGGGCCCACGACCACGCGGTCCTGGTCACCCTGGGCACCGGCCTGGGCTGCGGCGTGGTCGTCGCAGGGCGCCTGCTGCGCGGCGCGCACGGCTTCGCCGCCGAAGCCAGCCACCTGATCGTCGATCCCCAGGGCCCGCCGTGCGAGTGCGGCAAGCGCGGCTGCTGGGGCGTCTCGGCGTCCGGCGCCGCCATCGCACGACTCGGGCAGCAGGCCGCGGCGGCCCGCCCGACGACGCTGCTCGCCCACCTGATCCACCGGGGCACCCGGGCGGCGGGAGAGGCGGTCACCGAAGCCGCCCTCGGCGACGACGAGCAGGCCCTGGCGATCCTGGACCGGATCGGAACCCTCACCGGCACCGGCCTGGCCGCCCTCGCCAACCTCTTCGACCCCGACGTGCTGATCGTCGGCGGCGGCCCGGTCTCGGCCGGCGACCTGCTGCTGGAGCCCGCACGCGCCGCGTTCACCCGCCACCTGTACTCCCCCGCCGACCGCCCACCCGTCCCCGTCCTGCCGGCCCGCTTCGGCAGCGAGGCCGGCGCCGTCGGCGCGGCGCTGCTGGCGCTCGCCCAGGCGCGGTGACGCACCCGCTCACCTGCGGGAGCGCCTGCGGGAGTGCTGCCGGCCCCGTCGACCAGGCCTGATTCCTGCGCACGGCGGCACGGCCCACCCGACCTGATGCAGTGTCGGGTGGGCCGTCGTGCAGTACCGCACCCGCACCGCACCGCCGGTGCCGGTCCGGCCGGCGGCCCCTACAGTCGGTGCCAGATCGGCGCCTGATCGGCTCCACCCGGGATGCATCCCTCCAGCGTTCCCGACGAAGAGGAGACCACCATGTCCGACTCCACGCGCACCGACGGCACCCCCGAGGACCCGAGCTTCGAGCTCCAGGACCTCGACCTGAGCGACCTCACCGTCACCTCGCTCCGCGACACCGCGGCGCTGCCCGACGGCGGGGCCTCCTGGGGCTCCAGCTCCTGCCAGGGTTCCTCGTCCTGTACTCAGCCGACCACTCCCACGGACTCCTGACGCCCACCCGGCGTCATCCGGCTGAGCCGACAGCGAGTTGACAGCCCGCCCCGGGGCGCACGGTGCCCGCCGTGCGCCCCGGGGTACGCGAAGCGGGCGGGACCGGGAGAGGAGCGTGGCGTGTCCGACGGCCGGAGCGACGGCTACTCCGTGAGCAGTGCCCGCTACGCCCTGGTGCGGGCCACCGTGCTGCGCCACCCCGCCGAACGCCCCGGGGCCGCCGCGTTCCGCACGGAACTGGCCCGACTGACCGCGCTGACCACCGAGTTGGCGGAATCGAGTCCGCAGCTCGGCGACGCGCTGTACGCGAGCCGAAGCGGGCACTCGCAGGACTTCCACCGCGAGGTGGTGCTGCCGCTGCGCCGCTCGCTGCACCACGGCCGCCCACCGCGCCCCGCACTGCTCGACCGCCTGGCCGACCTGCCCGAGCGGGTACCCGAGTTGGCCGGCTGGCTGACGCTCCGCCGACGGCACGCCGAGGTGCTCGCCGCCGCGGAGCAGGCCGCGCCGACCGCGCTGGCGGCCGACCGCGAAGCACTCTCGGCGCTCTGCCGGGAACCCGCGCTGGCCCGTGCCATCGCTCTGACCAGCACCGACCTGCTGCGCGCCGTGCAGCGCGCGGGGACCGGTGCCACCGACCGCCGGGCCCGCAAGGAGGAGCCCGGTGTGCTGCGCTACGCGCTGCGGGCCAGTACCAAGACAAGCCCCTTCTCCTGGTTCACCGCCGTCGGTTGGGGTCCGCTGGTCCCCGGTCCGGGAGCCGGCCGCCCGGCCGTCGACCTCGCCGCGCAGACACCGGCCTCGGTGGTCGAGGCCAATCGCACGCTGGTCGCCGCACTCATCCAGGCCCTGCTCGCCTCCCCGCGCCGCCGCGCCGCCGTCCCCCACCGGATGGCCAGCAGCGCGCGGATCGCGGACGGCCGCGCCGGCTACGCCCGCACTCGACCGGTGTTCGCCGGCGGCCGCTACCTGACCACCAGCGAGGAGGAGGTGGCGCTGGCGGCCGGCGGCCCCCTCGCCTTCGTCACCGAGCAGTGTCGACTGCCCAGCAGTCTGGACGAGTTGACCCGGCGACTGGGCTCCGCACTGGGCCACGGCGAGGCCGGTGCCGCGGCCGCCGCCGCGTTCCTGGCCCGACTGGCCGAAGCCGACCTGCTGGTCCCCTGCGAGCCGCTGGACCCGCAGGGCGAGGCACCGCTGGAGCAGCTGGCGCAGTGGCTGCGGGCCTGGCCGGAGGACGCCCCACTGGTCGAGCAGATCAGCGAACTCGCCGTGCGCACAGGCACGTTCGCGGATTCGCCCGCCGCCCGGCGTCCGGCGGTCCTCGCCGACCTGACGACCCGGTGGGCCGAGCTGCTGGCCGGCGCCGGCCGCCCGGTGCCGGAGCAGGGCGCACCGCTCACCGTGCTCGCCGAGGACGTGGTGCTGCCGGCACCGATCCCGCCGGACGCTCTGCTGTCGCCCGCCGACACCGAAGCACTGCGTGAACTGACCCCGCTCGCCGAACTGTTCGACCTCGGCCAGGTGGTGCGCCGACTGGTCCGCGACCGGTTCGTGGCCCGCTACGGGCCGGGCGGGAGCTGCCCGCACATCTGGGAGTTCGGCCCGGAGGTGGCCCATGCCTGGGAGCAGGCCTGGCAGATGGCGAACCTCGCGCCCGGACCGGCGCTCCCGAGCGGGCTGGCGGAGCTGGCCGAGCTGCGCGCGGCCGTGCGGGCGCAGGTGCGGGCCGCGAACGGTCCGGAGGCCGGGGACGTCGTGCTGCCCACCGCCCCGGTCCGCGACCTCGGTCCGCGCCTGCCCGCGTGGGTCCTCGAACGGCCGCTCAGCTACGCATACTTCGTCCAGCGCGACGCGGACGAGGGGCTGCTCTGCGTCAACCACGTGTACGGCGGCTGGGGCCGGTTCACCAGCCGCTTCCTGGGCTCGCTGGATCCCGCCGCCACCGTCGAGGTCGCCCGTCAGGTCCGCCGCGGCCTCGGGCGCTCGGCGCGGGCCGCCCAGGTGCGTCCGGTGGGCGGGTTCAACGCCAACGTGCACCCGCTGCTGGTCCCCGACGAGATCGGGCCCGACCGGCGGTGGGCCTCGATCGGCGAGTCCGAACTGGACCTGGTCCACGACCGGGCGGGCGACCAGGTCAGGTTCCGGCTGCGGGCCACCGGCGAGCTGCTCGACGTGCTCTACCTGGGCTTCCTCTCCCCCGTCATGCTGCCGCGTCGGCTCACCGCGCTGCTCAGCGACCACCCGCACGGTGTGGTCGACCTCCGCCCGCTGCTGCCGCACCGCACACTCCCGGCACCCGGCGGCCAGGTGGCCCGCACGCCCAGGCTGACCTACCGTCACCTGGTGCTGGAGCGGCGCCGCTGGCAGCTGCCCGCCGAGGTGGCCGGCGCGCTCCGGGCCGAGCTCGCCGCCGACCACGAGGTCCCGGCGGCGACCGTGGCCCGCTGGCGGTCGCTGCTCGGCCTGCCCGAGCAGCTCTTCCTGCGCCCGGCACCGGTGGCGGCGCAGCGCTGGACCGCGGACCAGCTGGTGGCCCAGCTCCAGCAGCCCAAGCCGCAGTTCCTCGACCTCGGCAGCGCCCTCCACCTGCGCTGCCTGTCCCGCTGGCTGGCCCGCCACCCGGCGGGGGTGGTACTGGAGGAGGCCCTGCCGGCCCCCGGCGGGCGGCCCGAGGAGAGCGGGGCCGTCGAGCTGGTGGCGGAGGTGTTCCGGGCGGGCCGCAGCCGGGAGGCGGAGCGGAGCGGGCCGGACGCACCGGACGGGCCGACCGCATGACGCCGAGCGACCGGACCGAGCAGACCGAGCAGACCGAGCAGGAGGCAGCCTTGTCCGACGCGGCCGCGCGTGACGTCGTCACCTACTACCGCGAGCCGGTCAAGGGCCCGCTGCTGCGCGAGGTGCTGCTGCCGCTCGCCGAGCGCCACACCGGGCAGGGTCTGCGCGTCCACGTGGAACGGCACTGGCTGCACGGTCCGCACCTGCGGCTGCGGATCGACGGGCCGGAGCCCTCGGCAGCGCCGGACACCTCGACGGACCGTCAGGTGATCGCCGCCGCGGACCAGGCGGCCGCCGCCGTCCGCGCGTGGCTGCGCGAGCACCCGTCCCGCAGCGGGCTCGGCGAGGCCGAGCTGCTCGCCGAGGCCGCGGCGGCCGGCCGGATCGAGCTGGTCCCGCCGCCGTACACGCCGGTGCACCCCGACAACACCGTCCGGATCGAGCGCGTGGACCGGTCGGCCACCCGTGAGCTGCTCGGCCCCGACGGCACCGCCCTGCGCGAGGACCTGCTGCGGCTCGGCCTGCCCGCCCTGCGCGCGGCCGCCGACTTCCTCGGCGAGCAGCGGGACAGCGCCGCCGCCCGGCTGCAACTGCTGGTGGCGGCGCTCACCGCGCACGCCGCCGCGCACCCCGCCTCCCTGGTGAGCGGGCACTACTCGTACGTCTCGCACCTGGAGGAGCACCTGCTGCACGACGACCCGGACGGGCGGCTGCGCCGGAGCTTCGAGCGGCACTGGCAGGCCTCGCGCCCGGCGGTGACCGCGCTGGTCGGACGGGTCGCCGCCGGCGAGCTGCTGGACCGGGAGAAGGCGTGGGCCGACTGGTCGGCACAGGCCTGGCGCCTGACGAAGCGTCGATTCGACACCGGGGCCGATCTGACCGTGCGCCCGGCGGCCTACCGTGCCCGGGCCGCCGCCACCGGCGACCCGGCCCAACTGGCCCGCTGGAGCCCCGACCTCCGCACCCGGTACAGCGAGTTCCACCAGCTCCTGCAGCGCGCCGACCCGCACGGCGCGATGTTCTCCCACCCCGACTACCTGGTCCACCGTGCCTGCACCAACGGGCTGTACCGCCTCTTCACCATCTGCGACGTCCGCCCGGTGGAGCGCTACCTGGCGGCCTACCTGGTCACCCGCGCCGTCCCGGACCTCACGGGCCACCACTGGCGCGACCACCTGCACGAGGTGATCGCCACGGTGGAGCGCACGCCGTGACCGGGCACCCGTGGCACGACCGATCCCACGAGACCGTCACCGCGGCGGAGGAGGCACCATGACCGCTCCCGTCACCACCCCGGCCGCCACCCTGCCCGGCGCGCCCACCGAGCCCGACGCACTCGACGGGCTCGCGCGGGTGCGGCTGCGGCCGGGGGTGGCGGTCACCCCGCTGCAGGGCGGCCTGCACCTGCGCGGGTGGCGGTCCGGCGTGACCCTGGAGGGCAGTCGCGCGCTGCCCGCACTCTGGCAGCTGCTCGCGGCGGCGCTCGAGACCGGCGACCACGCCGCCCTCGTCACCCGCGCGCCGGCCGGCACTCCACTGCGCGCCGCCCTGAACACCCTCCTCGGGCACCTGCGGGCGCACGATCTGCTGGTCGACCGTGCCGGGTCCACACCGGACTGGCTGCACGCAGCGGCGGCCCGCCCCGGAGCAGCGGCGGCCGCCGTCGCGGCGGCCCACCCCCGCATCCTCGACGCGGACCCGGCCGGGCCGTTCGCCCGCGCCGCAGCCCGTGCCCTCAGCCGGGCCGGCGCCACGCCGACCACGGTCCGGTCCCCCGGCGGGTTCCTCCTGCTGACCGCCGGGCCCGGCGGCGCCACGGCGGTCGGCGCGGCACTGACCGGCGACGGCGGCTTCGTCACCGCTCCCGGCACCCCCGCACAGGTCGCCCAGGACGCGCGAACGCTGACCGTCCGGCTCGGCCCGCCGACCGCCGCCACCGCGACGCAGGCCCCGGCCGCGCAGACCGCCCTCCTCGCGGGCGCCGCCGCGCACCGCCTGCTCTGCGCCGTCGCCGGGCTGCCCGACCCGGCCGCCGAGGGCGAGGACGACCACGTCCTGCCGGGCGTGCCGGCCGTGCTGGTCGCCACCGCCGCACCGCTGCGCGCCAGTTACCGCAGCTGGCTCGGCCCGCGCCGGCCCGCCCCCGGCCCCGCCGCGCCCCCGCTCGCCCCGCCGGACACCCTCGCGCAGGCCATGCACCGGCTGACCGCCCTCACCGACGAGCGGCTCGGCGTGCTGCCGGAACCCCTGCCACCCGGCACCCTGTCCCAGCTGCTCGTCGCCCGGGTCAGCTGCCCCGCCCCCGGGGGCACCCTCCTCGCGGCCGCCGCCCGCACCGACCTGGCCCGGCTGGACGCGCTCTGCCGAGCGGCCGAGCTGCACCTGGGCGGGCCGCAGTCGCCCGGCCTCGCGGTCGGCGCGACCGAGCAGCACGCCTGGGGCCGCGCCCTGCGGCGCGCCACCGCGACCACCACCGCGGGCGAGCCGCTGCCCGACCGCAGCTGGACCGACCACCCGCAGGCCCGGTACTGGTGGCACACGCTCACCGCGCGACTCCACCAGCGGGCCGAACTCGTGGTCGCCCGACTCGCCCCCGGGGTGCACGCCGCCACCGTCCGGCTGCCCGGCCTGCCATCCACCGGCGCGGTCGAGGCGACGGCCGGTGACGCCGCCGCCTTCGCCGCCCTCGGCGCCGTGGCACGGACCGTCAGCGCGGACCTGACCCACCGTCACCTCGCCCTGCCCAGCGGCGCCGGTGCCGCGCTCGCGGTCGCCGGCCTGGAGCTGACGAGTTGGGAGGACGAGGGCTGGACGACCGGCTGGCTGGCCGCCGTCGCCGACCGCGAGCCCGCCCTGCTCACCGCCCTGCACGAGCTCACCGGCCTGCGCGCCGCACCCGCGGATCTCCCGCGCCCCGACCCGCGAGGCATCGCCGGCGCCCTCCGCACCTGCGGCTACACCGTCCTCACCACGACCACGGACAGGTCCGCCCCATGACCGACACCACCACCCTCGCCGCCGGCGGCACCCTCCCCGTCCTCACCGCCGACGCCGCCCTCGCCGCCACCACCGGCGCCGCCCTCGTCCTCCTCCCCGACTGGACCCTGGGCCTGGCCGAGCAGCTCAGCAGGCACGCACTCGGCCACCCCGTGACCCAGGTGCCGGTCCGCTGTGACGGTGCGGTGACCGTGGTCGGCCCGGTGCTGCGGCCGGGGGCAGCGGCCTGCCTGTGCTGCACCGAGTACCAGCGGCTGGCCACCACCAGCGGCCGCGTGCCGTGGCAGAGCCCGGGACTGCGCCTCGCCGGCCTGGTGCTGCCGGCCCTGGACGAGGCCGTCGCGACCCTGGCCGCCGACCTGCTCGCCGCCCCCACCGCCGAACCGACCGCCACGGTCCACCTGGTCCACCAGGCCCGCGCCACCTGGTCCACCCACCGGATCCGCCCGGTCGGCGGCTGCCCGGTCTGCGCGCCGCTCCCGCCCGACTCGGCGCAGGCCGCCGAACTGTCCCTGGCGCCGGTCGCGTTGCCGGATCCGTCCGTGCTGCGCGGCGCCAACTCCCGGACCGGCGCCGTGGACCTGCGGGCCGCGCTGCTGGACGAGCGGTTCGGTCCGGTGCGGCGGGTGCTCCGCGCCGAGGACTCGACGTACAGCCTGACCAGCGCCTACCTCACCGACGGCAGCGCGGTGGACGTCGGCGGCTACGGGCGGGCGGCGGACTTCGAGAACAGCGAACGGGTGGCGCTGTTCGAGGTCGTGGAGCGGCTGACCGGGATGCGGCCCGCCGGCCGCCGGACGGTGCTGCGCGCCTCCTTCGCGCAGTTGGGCGCCGACCGTGCCGTGGACCCCGAGCGGCTCGGCCTGCCCGACCCCGCCCACCTCGGCCATCCGGCCGGCCGGTCCGTGCCGTACACCCCGGAGCTGGAACTGGACTGGGTGCACGGCTGGTCGCTGACCGCCGGCCGGGCCGTGGCGGTGCCCGAGCACGTCGCCTACTGGGAGCCGGCGGACCACCACCGGCCACGGGTCGTCTACGAGTGCTCGAACGGCTGCGGGCTGGGCAACAGCCCGGAAGAAGCAGTGCTGTACGGCCTGTTCGAGGTGGCCGAACGGGACGCGTTCCTGATGGCCTGGTACACCGCGACACCGCTGCGCCGGATCGCGCTGCCCACCGAGGACCCCGAGGTGCTCGCGCTCGCCGACCGCACGGCGCTGCTCGGCTACCGCCTGCTGGTGCTCGACGCCACCAACGACCTCGGCATCCCGGCGGTGGTCGCCGTCTGCCAGTACCAGGGGTCCGCGCCGGACGCGCCGCGCACCTTCCTCGCCGCCGGCGCCCACCACGACCCGCTCCGGGCGATCCGCTCGGCGGTGGTCGAGGTGGTCACCACCGTGCAGGCCTCCGCCCGGCGTGCGCAGGCCGACGAACGCCCGTACGCGGCGGAGCGGTTGCGCCCGATGCTGGACCGGCCCGAGCTGGTTCGCAACCTGGACGACCACGTCGGCCTGAACACGCTGCCCGAGGCCCAGCCCCGGTTGGCGTTCCTGTTCGCCGAGACGCCGACGCTGTCCTGGCGCGAGGCGTGGCCGCACGCACCCGAGCCGGTGCGGGACTTGACCGCCCTCCTGGTCCGGACCGTCGAGCGGCTGGCCGACCTCGACCTGGAGGTGATCGCGGTGCGCCAGGAGGAGGCGGGCGTCCGCGAGCGGCTCGGACTGCACGGCGCGAAGGTCGTCGTCCCCGGCACCCTGCCGATGACCTTCGGCCACGTCAACCACCGCACCCGCGGCCTGCCCCGACTGCTGGACGTGCCGTACCGCCTGGGCCGCACCGAACGCCCCTTGAAATACGAAGAGTTGACGCTCCACCCGCACCCCTTCCCGTGAGCTCGACGGACCGAGGACTCCCATGGCCGAGTGGCACAGCTTCCACCTCTTCCTGCACAGCGGCACCGAGGAGGTCGACCGCTTCCTCACCGGCGAACTGGCCCCGCTGCTCGACCGGTTGGTCTCCGAGCGCCGGGCCGACGACTGGTTCTTCATCCGCTACGGCGAGCACGGTCCGCACCTGCGGGTCCGGGTGCGCGGCCTGGCACCGGAGGCCGCCGCCGAACTGCCCGCCACCCTGGCCCGGCTCGGCAAGGCGGTGCCCGCCGTCGAAGGGCCCTGGCCGTCGATGCACGGAGAGGTCCGCCCGGTCCCGTACCGGCCCGAGACCGAGCGTTACGGCGGCGCCGCGGCCCTGCCCGAGGCGGAGCAGGTCTTCACCGTCTCCTCCCGGATCGCGGTGCTGGCGCTGCAGCAACCACCCACCGGTGCCGAGCGTTTGGCGATCGGCCTGGACCTGGCCCAGACCACCGCGCTGGCCCTGGGCCTGGACCGGCTGGCGGGCGCGCAGTGGCTGCGCCGGCACGCGGCGGGCTGGCGCTGGGTCACCGAGGTCCCGCTGCTGCCGGGCGCCGTCGTGCACGCCCACGTCAACTCGGCCTTCGCCGTCCAGCACGAGGCCCTGATGCGGCGGGCGGAGGCGCTGCGGGCCGGGCTCGCGAGTGGTAGCGCCGCGCCCTGGCTGCTGGACTGGGCCGACCGGGTGCGCGACAGCACGGTCCGCGAACCATGGGTCTGGGCCTCGCAACTGCACATGCTCTTCAACCGCCTGGGCATCTCCCCCGACGAGGAGCGGGCCGTCTGCCGGCTGGCCGCCCGCACGCTGTTGGACGCGGGCGAACCCCCGTCCTTCTTCCCCACCGGCCACCGCGCCCCGGACCGCCAGTACCTGGAGCGGAGCAAGTTCCAGGCCGGGCGCACCCAGGACAGCGCGCTGCGCCCGCTGACGGCGGACGAGATGCGCGCCGAGGGCCCGCTGCCCGGCGACCTCGCACTGCCCGCCGGCCCGCTGCCCGCGGTCCCGCTCCACCAGGCCTTCACCAGCCGGGTCTCGGCCCGTGGCCCGCTGCTCGGTCCGCTGTCCGCCGGCACCCTCGGCACCCTGCTCTGGTCCTGCCACGCCGAGAGCCACCGCACCACGCAGGCACTGCCCGACGGCCGCACCCGCGCACTCGTGCACCGCCCCTACCCGAGCGCCGGCGCGCTCTACACCGCCCGCCTGCGGCTGATCGCCCTGTCGGTCGACGGCCTGGTACCCGGCACCTACGACTGCCTGCCGGAGCACCGCTCGCTGCGGCCGGTCGGCCCGGCGCCGTCCCTTACCGAACTCACCGCGCTCTCCTCCTACTTCGCGCGCCCGGCCGACGACCCGGACCTGGTGAACATCGACCGGGCCCCCGCCGTGCTGGGTCTGTACGTCGACCTCGGCCTGCTGCGGCGTCGCTACGGCCTGCGGGCCCTGCGCCTGGGCCTGCTGGAGGCCGGCCACCTGGCCCAGACACTGCTGCTCGGCGCGGCCGCGCTGGGCCTGCGCACCGTCACGATGGCCGGCTTCCTCGACGACCTGACCCACGAGCTCTTCGGCCTGGACGACATCGACCAGCCGCTCCAGTACCTGCTGCCGCTGGGCACGACTCCGGCGACGGAGAGCGCCGACTGAGCCGGCCCCGGGCGGGCAGCGCGGCCGCAGCAGCGGCAGCATGGTGCTGGTCCTGGCCGTGGTCATCGACGGCGGCACACTGCTGATGCGACGGGCCCGGAGTGACCGCCTGAAGCACAGTGCTGACCCCGCCGGCGGCGTTCGGCCTAGCCCTTGACGGCGCCGGCGGTCAGGCCGCGCAGGAAGGAGCGCTGCATGCTGAGGAAGGCGATGACCGAGGGAAGGAGGGCGAGCAGGGATCCGGCGAGGAGAACCCCGATGCCGACCTGGTCGTCGGACCGCAGGGTCTTCAGGGCCAGTGGGAGGGTGAACTGGCTGCTGTCGGTGGCGACCAGGAGCGGCAGCATGTACTGGTCCCAGATCATGGTGAAGCCGAAGATCCCGATGACGCCGAGCGCCGGTCGGCACAGCGGCAGGATGATGCGCCAGAAGACCTGGAACTCCCCCGCGCCGTCGAGCCGGGCGGCTTCCTCGAGTTCGAGCGGGATCTCCTTCATGAACTCGGTCATCACGAGGATGGAGAAGCCCCAGGCACCGACCGGGACGATCATCCCGAGCAGCGACCCGGTGAGGTTCAGGTGGACGACCGGGACGTCGGAGAGCACCAGCGAGAGCGGGATGGCCAGGACTTCCTCCGGCAGCATCATCGTGGCCAGGAAAGCCAGCATCACCAGGTGCATGCCGCGGAAGCGCTTGCGGGCCAGCGCGTAGGAGGCCAGGACGGAGACGGTCACCTGGAGCAGCAGCCCCGCCCCGACGACGACGAAGGAGTTGAGGAGGTAGTGGAAGACGCCCCGGTGCCAGGCGGCGGTGAAGTTGTCGAGGGTCAGGTGGTTCGGCAGCAGGCTGATCCGGCTGGGGTCGGGGACCCGGCTGAACGCTCCGACGGCCACCACGTACAGCGGGCCGGCGAACACGAGCACCAGGAGTGCGTACAGCACTGTCCGACCGGTGACCGCCAACGGTCCTCGCCGGACCTCCCACCCGAGGGCCGAGTCCAGGCCACCGGCGGGGTGTCGGCGCTTGGCAGGTGGGTTCACGGGGTGGCCGCCTTTCCTCGGGTGAGACGCACGAGCAGGGTGAGCGCGAGGGTCACGGCGAAGAGGGCGACCGAGCCGGCGGCGGCGAGGCCGAGGTCGCTCCGCTCCAGGCCGACCTTGTAGATGAGTGTCATCAGGACCTCACTGGAGCCGTCCGGTCCGCCGTTGGTCAGCAGGAAGACCTCGGTGAAGACCCGCATGCTGCGGACCGCGGCGAGAGTGACGACGATGAGGAACACCGGCTTGAGATGGGGCACGACCACGTGACGCAGGCGGCGCCAGGTGCCGGCGCCGTCGATGGAGGCCGCCTCGTAGAGTGCCCGGTCGATGGAGGCCAGGCCCGCCAGGATGATCATCATGTCGTAGGGTGCGCCCTTCCAGATCTCCATCACGAGGATCGAGACCAGGGAGCTGTGGGGCGAGTTGAGGAACTCGGAGGGGCCGAGGCCCAGGGCACCGAGGACCGAGTTGATCGGCCCGGTGGCGGCGGGGTAGTAGAGAAGCCGCCACACCTCGGCGACGGCCGCCATGGTGGCCACCACGGGGAGGAAGACCGCCGACCGGACGAACCAGAGGTGCCGGGCCTGCCCTTCCAGCAGCAGTGCCAGGACGAATCCGATAACGACGCTGCCCGCCGTGGATCCGACCGCCAGCAGCGCCGTGTGCCAGAACGCGTCCAGGAAGGCCGGATTTCCGGCCATCCCCGCGTAGTTGGCGCCGCCGACCCATTGGTCGCCGAGGTAGGGGCGGACCTCCTGGGTGCTCATCGTCAGGGCGCGGGCCATCGGGACGAACTTGAACACCGTGAACAGGGTGAGCGCCGGGAGGAGGAACAGCCACGGGACGAGGCGGGAGGTGACGCCGATCCGCCGCGCCATCAGGGGGCGATCCCCTGCTTGCGGAGCTCGTCGGTGAGCTGCCCGCCGAGCCGCTTCATCGCGTCCTGCGGGGTGAGCGAGCAGTCCGACACCATGGCGTTCAGGACGTCGGCGCTCGTCTGCCGGAACGGGGTCCACGCCTTGACCGTCGGCACGTACGAGCTGTTCTTGTCGTACGCGTTCTGGAAGACGTCCCAGCGCGGGTCCTTGCGGACCTCGCCGCCGTTGACCGCGGTGTTGACGGGGAGCCGGACGATCGCACCGTCCGCTCCGGGGGCCATGCCGATCGTCTGGCCTTCGGGGGACGCCGCGAACTCGGCGAACGCCCGCTGGCCGGCCTGGTTGCGGGAGCCGGCCATCAGGTAGGTGTTCTCCCCCTCGGCGAGCACGCCGCCGGAGCCGGCCGGACCGGCCGGGAGAGCCACGACCTCGTACTTGTCGCGCCCGAGGCTCTTGTCGAACCGCGAGAGCGTGTAGGGGCCGGTCAGGTAGATGCCGGCCTTGCCGCTCTCGAAGCTCTGGTGCGCGGTGGTGGTGTCGCTGGTGGCCGCGCCCGGCTGGACGACCTTCGTCTTGCAGAAGAGGTCCTGGAACCAGGCGGCGGTCGCGACGGACACCGGTCCGCTCACGCCCTGCTCGTAGGTCCGGTGACCGGTGTCCTGCAGGTACGAGACGCCGTTGGCGAGGGCGAAGGAGTTGTAGAACCACGAGAGGTAGCCGCGGGTCGTGGTGCCCGGGATGTTGAAGCCGTAGGTGTCGGCCTTGCCGTCGCCGTCCGGGTCGTCGTCGGTGAACTTCTGGGCCAGTGCCACCAGGTCGTCCCAGGTGCGCGGTTGCTCGGCGCCGACCTTGGTCCGCCAGTCCTTGCGGATGAGCAGGGCGAAGGACTGCGCGGAGAACGGGACCCCGTAGTACTTGCCGTCGATGCCCTGGGCGGCCTGCCACGCACGCGAGTTGATGGTCCCGGCGCCCTTGACGTCCTTCTGGGCGACCTCTCGCACCACACCCTGGTCCACCAGAGTGCCGAGCTGCGCGGTGTCGTTGATCACGAGGTCCGGCAACTCGCGCTGCGCCGCCCGCTGTTGCAGCTTCGTCTCGAAGTCGTCGAAGAGTGCGACGACCTTCATCTTGATCCCGGTGCGGGCGGTGAACGCGTCGGCGAGCCGCTGGGCGGTGGCCGCGGACGGCGAACCCGGCGCCTGCCGGATCCACAACTCGAGCGGGGCGTTCGCGTCCTGGGCGACCGTGGGCTTGGCGCCGCCGGCGCCACAGCCGGCGAGGCCGAGGGTGAGGCCAGTCGCGGCGAGTACGACTGCCGCCTTCTGTCTCTTCATCATCAACAGAGCTCCTATCCACATATGTGGTTGCCGTCTGAGAATGAAACTGCCGGGAGATTAGTTCGGTGCTCACGAGCGAGTCAAGGGTGTGGCTGGGGGGTTTCCGGACCGTGACGCGACCGAGGCCGCGGCGGTGGCCGGCACCGCGCCGACCACCGCGGCAGTCGTGCCACCTGCGACGACGGCCGCCCCCGGACGCGGGGCCGGAGGAGCTCACTGGATCGCCGGCGCGCCCGCGGGAGAGCCGCGGGAGAGGACGTGCCCGGCGGAGGGTGAGCCGACGAAGTCCGGGGCGTCGCGCGATCGGGAACAGGACCGCCCCGGTGGCCGGGGGCCCGCTGGGGCGTGTCGGCCGGCGCCGCCTGGCGGCGGACTGCCGGCACGGCCCCGCAGCTGCCGGCGGGACGATCGACGGGCGGTCGGTACCGGGCACAACCGCTCGGGTTCCCGAGTCCGGAACCCTCCGGGCGGGCGCGCGGCCCGCGGGTGCGGCGGGCAGGCCCGCAGCCTGTGCGGCGGAGCCGGGCGGGCTCAGCTACGGCCGACGGCCGACTCGACGGTCAGGCCGCTGCGGTCGGGGCGAAGCGGTCGGGGCGAAGCAGCCGGGCCGGACTCCGGCACCGGGCTGTCGTGCAGTCCGGCCCGGGCCGCGCTCCGGCCGGGTGCCGGAGAAGGTCAGCGGATCCCTTCCCGCCGCAGGGCCACGGCAAGGCGCGCGGCGTGGGCGACGACGGTCTGGCCGACCTGCCGCACCCGCTCGGGAGTTGCCAGGTCGGCGGGCATGGCGCAGCTGATGGCGTCGGTCGCCGGGATCCGGTATCCGACCACGGCCGCGACGCACGCGACGCCTTCGGTGCCCTGCTGGCTCTCGAAGGCCCAGCCCCTGCTGCGCACCTGGTCGAGTTCGGCCGCCAGGGCGGCGTGGTCGGTCAGGCTCCTCGGGGTGTGGGCCTCCAGCGTGGGCGGGAGGAGGGTCGACACCTCGGCCGGGGTCAGGTCGGCCAGGAGCGCCTGGCCCAGGGCGGTGATGTGGACGGGGAGGCGGCGGCCAACCCGCTGGATGGCGACCACCGGCTGTCGGGACTCGCGCGTGGCGAGGTAGAGCACGTGACCGTCGTCGCGGCGGGCGTAGTGACTGGTGAAGCCGAGCTCGTCGCGGAGGTCCTCGAGCGTGCGGACGGCCACCCGCAGCGCCGGGTCCCGGTCCAGGTAGGCGGTGCCCGAGAGCAGCGCGTGCGGCCCCACACCGAAGGCGAGCCCGGCCTCGTCGGACTCGACCCACTTGAGCTCGCGGAGTGTCCGCACGAGGGCGTGCAGGCTGGAGCGGGGGTAGCCCAGCACCTCCTGGAGCTCGGTCAGGGTGAGCCGGGTGGGCGAGGCCGCGAGGGCCTCGACGATCCGGACGGTCCGCTCCGCCGACTTCACCAGGGTCGGCTCCTCGCCTTCGCGTCCGGATCCGGCTGAGTCGCGCACGGCCATGGCAGGACCCTCCCAGGAAAGCGGGCAGTGACGGGGTTGACGGTGTCATGATCCACGCTGGCGGGACGTCTGCACAAGCTGTCCTCCTATGTGAATCGCATCTCCAATCTAACATCCGATCCGGGTACTGGACGCCGTCGCAGCGGGCCCGTCGGACCGTCCGCCGCGGTCGCCGGTGCCCGGGGCACAGCGGACGTCGGACCGGATTTGGACGGGGCCCGTGCCCGAGCCGTGGTCACGGTGCGGGCACGGGCCCCAGGTGTCAGGAGGAGGCGCAGGTCAGGACGGGATTGACCCAGTCCCCGTGGTCGTTGCCGTTGCCGTCCCCGCCGTCACCGACCACCAGGTCCAGCACCTGGCCGCCGGATACGGGCACGTTGATGCCGACCGGCGTGGAGGTCCCCTTCAGCACCGCGGTGGTGGTGAGCGTCTTGCCGTCGAGGACCACCGAGAAGGTGACCGATCCCGGATCGCCGTGGTCGACCCCGACGGTCGCGGTGAACCTGCTGCACCGCCCCGCCAGATAGACCTGCACGTCGCTCGCCGCGTTGGTGCCCAGACCCTTGGCGTAGACGGTGCCGGCCAGGGTGAGGGGGCCGCCGTCGCCGGCCGCGTTGCCGCCCACGCTGTGGTCACGCTCCACCGGCCCCCACCCGTTCGCGGCCGACATGAACGGCAGATCGCTGACCTGGTCGGTACCCGCCGGGGGCGGCGCGGGGAGCGAGGCGATGATCCGCTCGTCGGACACCGTCGCCGTGCCGCCCGCCCGGGTCAGCTGCACGGTCGCCGTGAGCGCACTGACGTTCGCGGCGTTCGCCGGCGGGGTGACCGTCCAGCTGAACGTGGCCGAGCCGCCCGCGGCGATCGTGGCCACCGACGACGGTGTCGGGCCACCGGCCGTCCAGCCCTGGGGCACCGCCAACGCCGGGGTGACGCCACTCGCGTCGGACTGGCCGGCCGGCACCGACACGGTCGCCGTCGCCGTGAACTGCTGGCCCATGCCCACGGAACCGGGGGTGTGCAGCGCGACCACCGCGCCGGGCGCGGCGGGCATCGCGTAGCGCGCCGCGTCGTAGCGCGGGCTGTCGTTCTGCGCGACGGTCAGCGACGAGGCGTAACTGCCGTAGTTCGTCAGCGCCACCGTGCCCAGCCCGCCCGTGCTCCCGTCGAGGTTCCACACCGCGAGGGAGACGGTGTTGTGGCCGTGCGGGTCCAGCACCCCGTTCGGGATCGGGAAACTGTGCTGGGGTCCCTTGTAGTTGACGTAGTTGCCCAGGTCCCAGCCATTGACATAGATCTCCGCACGGTACTTGCGGGACGGGTCGTCGGTGATGGTCAGGCCCAGTGGGGTGTCCTGGCCGCCGGGCAGGTTGAGGGCGGCATCGGTGGTGTACCAGGAGACACCGGGAGTGGTGTCGGTGGCCGGCAGGGTGACCGGCGCCCAGCTGTCCGTCGGGTAGCCGGGCAGCATCCAGCCGGCCCGTTCCCCGTACAGACCTCCGGTCGCCAGCGGACCGCGGACCGTGTCCACCGGCGTCTCGCCGCCCCGCACGCCCTGCAGGCGCCAGGTGACGGTGCCGAGCGGATCACCGGTCAGCCGGGCCCCGGTCAGGCCGCGGGCCGCCTTGTAGCCGTTGGTCGCCTTGTAGTCCTCCTCATGGCCCATGTTCACCGTGAGGACGGAGCCGATGTTGTCCGCGCCGGTCTTCAGCGCACCTGCGGGGAAGGTGTACGTCTTGCTGCCGTCGGCGGTCGAGCTGCCGAGGGAGACGCCGTTGAGCCAGACCGAGGACGCCCCGGCGCCTCCGCCGCTCTGTGTCGACAGGGTGATGCCGGTGGTGTTGCCGGTGCTGCTGAACCGGCCCCGGTACCACGTGCTTCCGGTGTGGAAGCCGTAGTCGTCGGCGAAGAGCACCGGCAGCGTGACGGGGTCGGTGGTGCTGTTCGTGGCGGTCTCGTCGGCCACCCGCCAGGTGGAGTCGTCGAAGCCCGGCTGCGCCTCGGGGGATTCCTCCTGGTGCTTCCACCCGGTCAGGGCCGGCAGGGTGATCTGTGCGGCGGTGGGGATCGTGCCGGTCAGGCTGCCCGTCGCCGACACCTGTGCGGTCACGGCGCTGCCGTTCCACGTCACCGCGTTCGCGGAGCTGAACACCTCGAGGGTGCCGTCGCTGCCGTTGTCGCCGGTCAGCGCGATGGTCCCACCCTGTGCGACCGCGCCGCGCAGCAGGTGCGTGCCGCGGACCAGGACCGGACCGGAGGCGGTGTCCTGGCGCCAGAACGTCTTCGCCGTCGCCGTGTCGGCGAGCAGCAACAGGAGCGGGTGGGTGCCGCCGCCGATCTGCACCTGGGTCAGGCCCGTGTGCGCGTAGTTCAGCCGCAGGTCACCGGTGGCCGCGTCCCAGGTCGTCGTCACCGTGCCGCCGGTGGCCGTCACGGTGGGCCGGGACGCGTAGTGCAGCACGGTCTCGCCGTCGGAGCCGTGGTCGCCGTAGAGCACCGCCACGTCACGGCCGGCGATCGTCGCGTTCGTCATGATCTCCGACGTGGAGTACCGCAGGTCGTTCCCGCCGAGGTCGTACCCCGCCACCAGGATCTTGCTCGCGCGGCCGGCCAGCGTCAGCGCGGTGCCGGCCTGCTGCGGGACCGTGTAGACCGGCGCGGTGGCGACGTCGATCGCGTCCACCGGGACGAACGTCCCCGAGGAGGACGCGTTCTTCGCGCCCGTCACGGCGATCCGCAGCGTGTGCGAACCGGATGCCAGACCTCTCACCTGGTAGGCCGTGTACTGGCTCTGCTTGCCCGCCCCGTACAGGTCGACCGTCTTCACCTTCGTGCCGTCGAGGAACACGTCCGCGGTGCCGTGGTTGCTGTCGAGACTGCTGATCCACTTCACGCCGGTACCGGTGAAGGAGAGCGAGGCGCTGTCGCCGGCGCTGCTGGAGTACGACTCGGTGTGCTGGTAGTCCCCCGCCGTCCAGCTCTGCTCCGCGCCGACGTGCGACCAGGTGCCGCTGTACGCGACGGCCGCGTCCGGGTCGTCGTAGGTGTAGCCCGGGTGGGTGCTCAGATCGACGGTCAGGTGCGCCGCGTCGGTGGTCGTCGCCGTCGCATCGGCGTGCCGCAACACGTGGAACTGCGTACCTGTGCCCGAGTTGGTGCGCGCGGTGTCGACGATCTTCGTGTTGTCGGTCGGGACCGGGGGCAGCGCGTCGGTCGCGGTCAGGGGCGCGACCGCCTGGGTGAAGTAGCCGATCAGCTTGTCCTCGTCGTACTTCGGGTCCAGCTGCCGGTTCTCGCGGATCGCGGCGCCGTAGTCGTACGACGTGTAGTTCTGCGGCATGCCCAACCAGCCCCAGTTGGTGCCGCCGTAGGTCATGTAGAAGCTCTGCGACGTGGCGCCGACCGCAATGTTCTGCTTGTAGAACACATCGGCGAACTGGTCGTTGATGAGCTGCGCGCACTTGTCGTAGCCCGGACCGCCCCACGGGTCGAACGCGCCGCCCTGGAACTCCACGGTCATCAGTGGCTTGCCGGCCGGGTGGTCGTAGCTGATGTCCGGCACGCCCTTCCACTGCGTCGGGTTGCTGCAGTTGAAGCCCTGGGGGTAGGAGTCGACCCCGTCGACGTCCAGCGCGCCGTTGCCCGAGTTGAAGGTGCCGTTGTTGTTGCCGATCAGCGGCACGGTGATGCCGTCCGCGGTGGCCTTGTCCTCAAGGTGTTTCATGTACGTCCGGGCGGCCGTGCTGTTGTCGTAGAACTCGTTCTCGACCTGGTACTCGATCACCGAGCCCCGGCCGTCGGTGAGCTGGTGACGGGCCAGGATGCGGTCGATCTGCGTCTGCCATTCGTCGCTGTAGGCCAGGTACGCCTGATCGCCGCTCCGTCCGGTGCCCGGTCTGCTGGACAGCCAGCCCGGGAAACCGCCGCCGTCCACCTCGGCGTTGATGTACGGACCCGGGCGGGCGATCACGTAGATCCCCAGCTGGTCGGCCATGTCCAGCAGCCGGTCCACGTCCCGCACGCCCGTGAAGTCGTAGACGCCGGGGGCCGGCGAGTGGTAGCCCCAGTCGAAGTAGAGCGACACGGCGTTGAACCCGGCCGCCTTCATCTTCTGCAGGACGTCGAGCCACAGGTCCTGGCTCGGCAGCCGGAAGTAGTGGAACTCTCCCGACCACAGGTAGGTGCGCTTCCCGTCGATCTTGAACGAGTAGCCGTCGTACGTCACGGTGTGCGCGGTGGCCGCGGCCGGCGCCGAACCGGTGGCGGCCGCGGTGCTCGCACCGGCGCCCAGACCGGCACCCAGGCCGAGTGCCAGGGCCAGGGTGGCGACGACGGATGTGAGGCGCGCCAGGATTCCTCGGCGCGCGCGGTGAACAGGCATGGATGACCTTCCGGGTCACGGGTGGCTACGGGTGGGACAGTGGCGCCGGGACGCCGGCGTCGGGGGTGGGCTCGCTGCGTCTGTTACACAAGTGACGCCCCCGACGACGGCGGGCGGGGAGAACCAGGGCGACGCCGTG
>NZ_JBHYKG010000031.1:34630-43328 GCF_042741245.1 Kitasatospora sp. NPDC058965 | reverse complement strand
GTCGTTCCCAGGGCCCGCGCCGCCGCTCCCCACGGCCCGCCGCGGCCGCTCCCGCCCGGTCGACCGGCCCGCCGCGGCCGCCCCGGTCGGCGGCCTCCGGCGTGCGGGGCCCGCGCGGCCGGGCGAGCATGTGAGCACCGGTGGGCGGCGGAGGGAGTCGGGCGTGGCGCGGTGGGACAAGGCCCGCGAACGCGGCCGGGAACTGCGCGAGCGCGCCGTGCTGCTGCCCGGTCAGGTGCCGCTGCTGGCCCGGTCGCTGGCCGCGCTGCTGCGGGTGAACGTGCTGGACAACGCGACCCGGCTGGCCGCCCAGGCCTTCCTCACCGCCCTGCCCGCCCTGCTGGTGCTCGCCGTGCTGGCCCCGGCCTCGCTGCGCAACGGCCTGGTCCGCGGGCTGCGCCACCAGCTGGGCCTGACCGGCCAGGCGCAGCAGCAGGTGCAGCAGCTGCTGGGCAGTCACCAGGGCACCGAGGCCAACACCTTCGGCGGGATCGGCGTGCTGGTCACCCTGCTCTCGGCGACCGCGCTGGCCCGCGCACTGCAGCGGGTCTGCGAGCGGGCCTGGGAGGTGCCCAAGGGGAAGGTCACGGTGGCGGCCTGGCGCTGGCTGGTCTGGCTGCTGGTCTGGCTCGGCTACCTGGTGCTGGCGGTGCCGATCCGCGACGGGTTCGGGGTCGGCTGGTGGCTGGGGCTGCCGCTGACCTTCGTGGTCGGCACGCTGCTCTGGTGGTGGACCCAGCACCTGCTGCTCGGCGCCCGGGTGGCGTGGGCGCCGCTGCTGCCGGGCGCACTGCTGTCCGGGCTGGCGATGGCGGTGCTCGGTGTGGTCGGGCAGGTCTACCTGCCGCGCGCCGTGGGGCGCAGCATCGCCCAGTTCGGACCGCTGGGCGTGGTGTTCACGCTGCTGTCCTGGCTGATCACGCTGTTCGCGGTGCTCACCTTCGCGCTGGTCTTCGGCCGGGTGGTGGCCGAGGAGCCGGCGGTGGCCCGACTGCTCGGCACACCGCCGGCGACCGTCCCCGAGCCGGAGCTCAGAGAAGACGAGTGAGCCGGGACAGGATGGACGGCGGGGCCAGGTCGTGCTGCAGGGTGACCGGGACCTCCACCTGGTTCGGGCCGGTGCCCGCCACCAGGGTGCCGACCTGGGTGCCGGCGGCGGCGTCGTGGCCGATCGTGCCGGTCTGCTGCAGGCTCAGCTGCACCTTGGTGCCGGCGATGCCGGGGACCGTCAGGTCCTTGGCGGCCACCAGCGGGACCCGCCCGCCCAGGCCGTCGTCCACGTAGCCGACCACGTCGCCCTGCTTGGCCAGGGTCTGGCCGGCCACCGCGCCCTGGGCGGCCGTGACGATCCGCAGGCTGACGGTCTGGGCGGCCCGCAGCAGGTCGTCGCCGCCGCCGGGCTGCTGGCCCAGGGTGACGCCGAGCAGCATCTGCTGGGTGCCGCCGACGTCCTTGACCGCCGCCCACATCAGGCAGCTGCCGGCGGGGCTGCTGGAGCCGGTCTTGGTGCCGATCACCCCGTGGTTGCCGGCGAGCAGGTAGTTGGTGTTGGTGATCTTGGTGCCGGCGATCACGGCGGACGGCTCGGCCACGATCTGCCGGAAGATCTCGTCCTGCATCGCCTGCTCCGCCAGCTTGAGCTGGTCCTTGGCGGTGCTCTTGGTGTTGGCGTTGTAGCCGGCCGGGTCGGCGTAGCTGGTGCGGGTCATGCCGAAGGCGGCGGCCTGGTCGTTCATCCGCTTGACGAAGGCGTCCTCCGAGCCGGAGTCCCAGCGGGCCAGCAGTCGGGCGATGTTGTTGGCGCTGGGCAGCATCAGCATCTCCAGCGCCTCGTACTCGCTGATCTGCTGACCCTCCACCACCTTCGCGGTGGACTGGTCGGCGTCGCCGGACTCCTGGGCCGCCGCCTTGTCCACGGTGAGCGTGGGGCCGGACTCGCCCTTGCGCAGCGGGTGGGCCTTCAGGATCAGGTAGGCGTTCATCACCTTGGTCACCGAGGCGATCGGCACCGGGGTCTCCGGGCCCGAACTGCCCATCGGGCCCAGGCCGACCGCCTCCACCGCGGCCTGGCCCTTGGCGGGCAGCGGCAGCACGGCGGGCTGGCCGCCGAAGGTGTAGGAGTCGGCGGCGGTGAGCCTGGCCTTCGAGCCGGGCAGCGGGCGCAGCAGCTGGGCCGCCACCAGCACGCCGGCCAGCAGGGCGACCAGCACGCCCCAGACCAGCACCCGCTTGGCGGCGCGCCGGGCCGCGGAGGGCCGCCGGGAGCTGAGCTTGGCGAGCGCCTCCAGCGCCTCGTAGGTGTTCTCCGGGTGGGGGGCGGACGCCGGGTCGGGGGTCGCCGGGAACCCGGCGGGCGGCGCGGGCGGCCCGCCGGCCGAAGCGGCGGCGGGAGCGGCGGCCACCCCGGCGAGCACCGGCTCGGGCTCGGGCAGGCTCTCGGGCTCGGGCAGGGACTCCGGCAGCGGGAGGGACTCGGGCAGGGGCTTCGCGACCGGCGCCGTGGTGGCCGCCGGCCCGGGCTTCGCGACCGGCGGCGGGGTGGCCGCCTGCCCGGGCTTCGCGGCCGGTTCGGACGTCGCGACCGGCACGGGCCCGTCGACGGCCGCGGGCTTCGTCAGGACCACCGGCTCCGCCACCGGCGCGGCCGCCCCGGCCACGGCGGACACGGCGGACACGGCGGACGCCCCGGAGAGCCCGTCGGCCGACGGCTTGTCGGTCGACGCTTCGTCAGCCGACGCCCCGTCAGCGGGCTCTCCGTCAGCGGGCTCTCCGTCGGCCGGCGCCGCCCGCGTCTCACCCTTCACCGCCGCGGCGTCCCGGATCGCGAGACGCGGGTCCACGGCCTGCGCCTCCGCCGGCGCCGGCTCGGCGGCCGGCTCCGGCGCGGGGGGCTCCGGCATCGTCAGGAAGGTGGTGGCGTTGTCCGTACTCTGGACGCGCAGTTGGACGGTGGAGCTGCCCTTCGCCCCGTCCGCCGGATCCCCCGGTGCGACCGGGGCCTGCGACGGAGCCTGCGAACCGGCCGGCCGCCCCCGCTCCGGGTCCTGCACCTGCTCCGGGGCCTCGCCCACGTCTCCCGACCTCCTCGTTCCGCATCCGCATCGGTTGTCGCCACCGGGGCGTGCGGGGAGCGGCACCGCCGCCCCGCCGTCCCTACAGTCTCCGCCACGGTGCTCGGATCCCGCTCCGCCACACCCCGTCCGACCGGCGGTTATTCCCCGTGTTCGACCCGTCGGAGGCACAGACGTGCCCACGTCGACCGCCGGTTCCCCGCAATTGGACGGACCGCCAGGAGTTCCCGCCTCAAGGTCACGATTCGGAGGCGTACTCGACAAGTCCGTGTGAGAGGCGTCACGCTGTCATTCATCCACGCGGGGAGGCTTGGATGGGCAAGAGCCGTAGAACAATTCCCGAGGAACTTTTGCTGCTCGCCTTGGACCCGACCACGGGTACCACCGCGCAGCCGCAAACCCTCGACCTCGGACTCGCCGGGGCACAGCTCGTCGAGCTGTCCCTGGCCGGACGGATCGTCCCGGACGGGGACCGGATCGCCGTGGTGCTGCCACGGCCGACCGGCGACCCCACCCTGGACCACGCCCTGGAACTGCTGCGCCGTCGCGGCAGTCCGGTGCGTGCGGCGCACTGGATCGGCGGGCCCCGACTGGGGCTGAGGCAGACCTACCTGGCGCACCTGGAACGGTGCGGAATGGTGGCGGCCGTGCCCGGTCAGGTGTGCGGGGTCCTACCGACGACGCGGTACCAGGCATCGGACGACTGTACGAACGCGGCCATCAAGCAGCGTCTCGACACGGCCATCCGGACCGGTGTGCCGCCGGACCCCAGAACGGCCGCACTGGCCGCGCTGGCGCACGCCGTCGGTCTGGGCAAGCACCTCTATCCCGGCAACGAGGGCCGGTCCTCACGGTCGCGGCTGCGCGACCTGATCCGCTACGACCCGCTCGGCGGGATGGTCGCGCACGCCGTCATGGACGTGCAGAACGGCCTGCCGACGCAGCAGAACCGCACCACCACCGGCGGCCGCGCTCCGGCGCCCCGCCACAGCGGCAGCACGGTCCCGCAGGGCCGGCTCGCCGCCAGCCAGGTCGGCGCCCGCTGACCCGTAGCCGGTCCTGACGTTCCCTCACGTCCCAGGCCCGGCGCGCACCACCGGCCCACGGGGCGGTCGTTCCGCGCGGCGGAACGGCCGCCCCGCCGCGCTACCGGTCCGCACTACCACGTCCGCCCCCCGGCGCGCCGGAATATGCCGGACTTGGCCTGCCGTCGGCACATTCCCCGGCGGGCGGTCCGGGCGAACTGCCATGCTGCTGTGAGCCGGGGGCCTGGGGGCCGGTCCTGCACGACCGACACCTGCCCGAGGTCCCCACCACCGAGGTATCGCCGGAGGTCAGCCGTGTCCGCCAGCATCAATCCCACCGTCCGCCGCCGCCGGTTGGGCGCGGAGCTGCGTCACCTCCGCGAGCAGCGCGGCATGACCGCCGAGGACGTCGCCGAGCGCCTGATGGTCTCCCAGTCGAAGATCAGCCGACTGGAGAACGGACGCCGCAGCATCAGCCCGCGCGACGTGCGCGACCTGTGCGACCTCTACGAGGTCACCGACCAGCGGATGCGCGACAGCCTGATGGAGATGGCGCGGGAGTCCAAGCAGCGCGGCTGGTGGAACGAGTTCAGCGACATCCCCTACAGCGTCTACATCGGCCTGGAGGCGGCGGCCTTCTCGATCCGCAGCTACGAGTCCTCCTTCGTGCCCGGCCTGCTGCAGACCCGCGAGTACGCCGAGGCGGTGCTGAACGGCACCCAGCCGGACACCACCCAGGACGCGATCCGCAACCGGGTCCAGGTCCGGATGAAGCGGCAGGACCGGCTCGCCGGCCCGGACCAGCTGTCCAGCTTCTGGTCGGTGATAGACGAGGCGGTGCTCGCCCGCGAGGTCGGCGGCCCGCAGGTGATGGCCGCCCAGCTGCGCCGCCTGCTGGAGGTCGGCGAGCAGGCCAACGTCAACATCCAGGTGATCCCGTTCCAGTACGGCGCCCACCCCGGTATGACCGGGACATTCTCCCTGCTGGAGTTCCCGGAGTCAGCCGATTCCACGGTCGTCTACTTCGAAGGAGTGACGAGCGACCTCTACCTCGAGAAGGAGAACGACGTCCGCCGCTATACCGGTCTCTACGACCACCTGCGTGCGGCGGCCTTCGGGGTCGCCGAGTCCCGGTCGTTGATCACCACTTATGCGGAGGCGTACGAGAATGCGAACCAAGGCCCTGAGCGCTGAGCCGAGTTGGCGCAAGAGCAGTCACAGCGGACCGAACGGCGCCTGTGTCGAGATCGCCACGCCGAACCCGGCCGCGGTGGCCGTGCGCGATTCCAAGGACCCGGCCGGGCCGCGGCTGAACTTCTCGGCGCGGGCGTGGCTGGCCTTCGCCGGCGCCGCGGGCGACGGGGCGTTCGGCGGCGTCTGACCCGCCCCACCCGTCTGGTGTCCGGCGGCTACCCGACCGGGTAGCGCTCGCGCCAGGCGGGCCCGGCGCCCGGGCCGTGCAGCTCGGCGCCGTGGCTGAGCTCCAGCACCAGGTCGTCGGCCAGCTGGAGCACGGTGCCGCGCCCCTCCAGCTCGGCCACCCACTCGGCCGGCAGCGCCGTCTCCCCGTGCAACGCGCCCAGCAGGCTGCCGCAGACCGTCCCGGTGGAGTCGCTGTCCCCGGAGTGGTTGACCGCCAGCAGCAGCCCGGCCCGCACGTCCTCGGCCACCAGCGCGCAGTAGACCCCGATCGCCAGCGCCTCCTCGGCCACCCACCCCTCCCCCAGGGCGGCCACCCGCTCCGGCGACGGCTCCCCGGCCCGCACGGCGGCCAGCGCCGCGCGCAGCGCCGCGGTGGTCTCCTCGTGCCCGGCCCGGTCGGCCAGCAGGCCCAGGGCCCGCTCCACGCCCTCCTCCACGGTGCCGCCGCGCACCACGGCGTGCACGATCACCGCGAGCGCGCCGGCCGCCAGGTAGCCGGTCGGGTGCCCGTGGGTCAGTACCGAGCACTCGACGGCCAGTTGCAGCACCAGCGCGGGCTCCCAGCCGATCAGCAGCCCGAACGGGGCGGCCCGCATCACCGTGCCGCAGCCCTTGGAGTGCGGGTTCTTCGGGGCGGCCAGGGTGCCCAGCCGCTCGGCGTCCGGCCCGGAGAGGCCGGACAGGCAGGCCGCCCCGGGCGCCCGCTGGGCGTAGAGCCACTCCTCCCGGCCCAGCCAGCCCAGGTCCTTGCGGCGCTCGTCCGGCCCCCAGTCCCGCTGGGTGGCCGCCCACCGCAGGTACGCGTGGTGGACGTCGGTGGGCGGGTGCCAGCCGCCGTCCGCCTGGCGGACGTGGGCGCGGATCAGTCCGTCGACCGTGAACAGCGCCATCTGGGTGTCGTCGGTGACGGTGCCGCGCCGGCCGTAGGCCGGGACGAAGCCGGTGACGCCGTCCGGTCCGTGGTCGGCGCGGATCTTCTCCAGCGCGTCGAACTCGATCCCGGCGCCCAGCGCGTCGCCGATCGCCCCGCCGAGCAGGGTGCCGCGCACCCGGCTGCGGAAGTCCTGCTGCTGGGCACGCGACCAGAGGGGTATCACCGGGACGGCCTTTCGAGTGGAGGCGGTTCGGCGGCACTGTAGTTCGACCGGGTCCCGATCGCGACAGGTTCGGTCGAACACGGCCGATCTTCAACAGTCTGTTGCCGTGGATTAATCCGTCAGCCACTGACACTGCCTGGCGTCCCGGCATGGCCTCGCTCCCCCGACTGCCGCCCGGTGCCACCGCCCTGACCAGCGCACTCTCCCTCGCCGCGACCCGGGCGAGCAGCAGGCGGCCCCGGACCGGCTGCCGGCCGGCGCCACCGAAGTCTCGGCCGAGGTGCTGGGTTATTCGGGTGCCGGGGCGCCCGGGCGTCTCCTACCATCGCCGGAACCATTCGCGCTGGAAGGACACCCCGTGACCTCGGTACCCGCTCTGCACTGCCTCGTGGAAGACGCGATCTCGGCCGCCGCCGCCCGCGTCCTGCCGCGAGGAGCCGCGCAGCGCGATCCCCTGGTCCGGCCCAGCGAGCACGCCGACTTCCAGTCCAACCTGGCGCCGGCGCTGGCCGGGGAGGCCGGCCTGCCGCCGCGGGAGCTGGCGGCGCGGCTGCTGGCCGAGCTGGCCGACGGCCCGTTGGACGTCGAGCTCTCCGGCCCCGGCTTCCTCAACGTGACGGTGGGTCGGCAGGCGCTCTGGCAGCAGCTGGCGGACCGGCTGGCGGACGACCGGCTGGGCGTCGGGACGCCGCTGTCCGGCACCCGGACGGTGGTCGACTACTCCGGGCCGAACATCGCCAAGGAGATGCACGTCGGACACGTCCGGTCGACCGTGATCGGCGACGCGCTGGCCCGGGTGCTCGGGCACCTGGGCACCGAGGTGGTCCGGCAGAACCACCTGGGCGACTGGGGCACCCAGTTCGGGATGCTGGTCCAGTACCTGGACGAGCACCCGCAACCGGCCGGGATCGGCCTGGCCGAGCTGGACACGCTCTACCGGTCGGCCCGGCAGGCCTTCGACGCCGACCCCGCCTTCCGGGAGCGGGCCCAGCTGCGGCTGGTCGCCCTGCAGTCCGGCGACGAGGCGACGCTGGACCTCTGGCGGGAGCTGATCGCGGCCTCCACCGAGGGCTTCCAGCGGCTCTACGACCGGCTCGGCGTGCTGCTCACCCCGGCGGACGTGGACGCGGAGTCGCGGTTCAACGACCGGCTGGACGGTGTGGTCGAGGACCTCCGGGCGGCCGGGCTCGCGGTCGAGAGCGAGGGCGCGGTCTGCGTCTTCGTCGACGGCGTGGACGCGCCGCTGATCGTGCGGAAGAAGGACGGCGGGTACGGGTACCCGGCCACCGACCTGGCCACGCTGCGGCACCGGGTCGAGGAGCTGGGGGCCGACCGGATCCTGTACGTGGTGGACGCCCGGCAGGCGCTGCACTTCCGGCAGGTCTTCGCGGTCGGGCGGCTGGCGGGCTGGCTGCCGGACCACGTCGAGGCGGTGCACGTGCCGTTCGGGATGGTGCTGGGGACGGACGGCAAGCCGTTCAAGACCCGGTCCGGCGGCACCGTGCGACTGGCCGACCTGCTGGACGCGGCGGTCGAGGGCGCCCGGGCGGCCGTGGCCGAGCGGGAGACCGTGGACGAGGCGGTGGTCACCGCGGCCGGGATCGGGTCGGTGAAGTACGCGGACCTGTCCAACGCACGGACCAAGAACTACGTCTTCGACGTCGCCCGGATGACCTCGCTGACCGGGAACACCGCGGTGTACCTGCAGTACGCGCACGTGCGGGTGCGCTCGATCCTGGCCAGGGCCGGGGAGACGGCGGTGACGGTCGACCCGGACACCGCCGTCTCCCCGGCCGAGCGGGCCCTGCTGCTCCGGCTGGACGGCTTCGGCGCGGTGCTGGCCGAGGTGTCCGCCACCCTGGAGCCGCACCGGCTGACCGGCTACCTGTTCGCCCTGGCCAAGGCGCTCACCGACTTCTACGCCCAGTGCCCGGTCCTGAAGGCCGACACCCCCGCGCTGCGCGCCAACCGGCTCGCGCTGTGCACCCTCGCCGCCCGCACCCTCGCCCAGGGCCTCGGCCTGCTCGGCATCGAGGCCCCGGAGCGGATGTAGCGGTGCGTGGACACCCCCCCCGGCGGGCCG
>NZ_JBHYKG010000031.1:0-34620 GCF_042741245.1 Kitasatospora sp. NPDC058965 | reverse complement strand
TCCCCGCCCCCCCCTCGGGTGGGGGCCGGGGTAGAGGGTCGTGGGGGCCTGGGGTGTGGTTTGTGGTCGGCCCCCCCCCGGGGGGGGGGGGGGGGGGCCCCCACCCCCGGCTCACGGCGTCAGCCGGTTCGGGCCGCGGAACAGGAAGACCGCCTCGCGGATCGAGCCCAGCCCGAGCAGCACCATCAGCATCCGGCTCAGGCCCATCCCGAAGCCGCCGTGCGGCGGGCAGCCGTACTCGAAGCAGTGCAGGTAGTCGGCGAGCGGCTCCAGGGCCATGCCCTTCTCCCGCGCCTGCGCCGTGAGCACCTCGTGGCGGTGCTCGCGCTGGGCGCCGGTGGTGACCTCCAGGCCCTTCCACAGCAGGTCGAAGCTGAGCGTCAGGTCCGGCCGGTCCTCGGGCCGCGCGTGGTAGAACGGCCGGATCGCGGCCGGGTAGTGGGTCACGAAGACGAACTCGTGCCCGGTCCGCTCGGCCGTCAGCGAGGCCAGCAGCCGCTCGCCCTCCGGGTCCAGGTCGACCTTCTCGCCGGCCGGGTCCCAGCCGTGCGAGCGGAGCAGCTCCTGCGCCTCGGCCATGGTGATCCGCGGGAACGGGGTGCTCGGCACCACCACCTCGACGCCGAACTCCGCCCGGATCCGCTCGCCGTGACGCTCCGCCACCAGGCCCAGGGCGTGCGCGATCATCGCCTCCTCGAAGGCCTGCACGTCCTCCGCGTCCCGGGTCCAGGCCAACTCGACGTCCACGCCGGTGAACTCGGTGGCGTGCCGCGAGGTGAACGACGGCTCGGCCCGGAAGACCGGTCCGATCTCGAAGACCCGGTCGATCCCCGAGGCGATCGCCATCTGCTTGTAGAACTGCGGCGACTGCGCCAGGTACGCCTCGCCGCCGAAGTAGCCGAGCTTGAACACCTCGGCGCCCGACTCCGAGGCCGTCCCCATCAGCTTGGGCGTGTGCAGCTCGGTGGCCCCCTGCGCGTAGGCGTACTCGCGCATCCCGGCCTCGAAGGTGGTCTGCACCGCGAAGAGCAGCTGCGCCGCCGGCCGACGGCGGATGTCCAGGAACCGCCAGTCGAGCCGGTGTTCGATCCCGGACTGCTCGTCGACCGGCAGCGGCCCGGCGGCGGGGGCCACCACCTCGACCGATTCCGGCAGCAGCTCCAGGCCGCCCAGCTTGACCACCGGGTTGGCCACCACGGTCCCGGTGACCCGGACCGCGGTCTCGGTGCTCAGCCCGTCCAGCACCGCCTCCAGCTCGCCGCCGTCCCGACGGTGGGTCAGCTGCACGGTGCCGGTGTGGTCCCGGACCAGGACGAACTGCATGGTGCTCTGCAGGCGTGACGTCTGCACCCAGCCGCAGACCGTGACGGTGCGTCCGACGGCTTTCGACAGCTCGCCGACCAGGGTGCGCTCGGACCCGGTGCGCTCAGTGGGGTGGATCATCGCAGTCCTCCACGGACCTCGGAATGATCCCTTCGAAGTGCGGGCGAGAAGGGTGACTCGCGGTACCACCGCACCTTCGCCGGCGCCTCGCGGGCCGGCCTCTTTCCGTGCCGACGCTCGGGAGTGTCTTCACCCGGGGCGCGAGACCGCCTTCCCAGCTGCCGGCGGCTCTCTGGACTCGCGTGCTCCCACGGCTACTTGTCTCCGTCGTCGCGTTGATCACCGAGGATAGGCCGTACCCGGAGGAGGTGCAACGGGGTTAGACCACCTCGGCGAGCTCGCGCAGCAGCCTGGCCTTGGCCCGGGCGCCCACCATCGACTTCACCGGCTCGCCGCCGCGGAACACGATCAGCGTCGGCATCGAGAGCACCCCGTACCGGGCCTGGGTCCCGGGGTTGCGGTCCACGTCCACCGTGACCACCTTGACCCGGTGCGCCTCCTCGGCCGCCACCGCCTCCAGCACCGGCGCGAGCATCCTGCACGGCGGGCACCAGTCGGCGGTGAAGTCGACCAGCACCGGCAGCTCGCTGCCCAGCACCTCGGCCTCGAAGGTCTCGTCGGTCACCGCGGTCAGCGTGTCAGCCATCGTCCCCGTCCTCCCAGTCAGTGGTCAGTTCGCAGCGCGGGGCGGCCTCGTCGGCCAGCAGCTCGGCCCGGGCCAGTTGCCGGGAGAGCTGCGCGCGCACCGCACCGAGCCGGTCCAGGCACGCGTCCAGCTCGGCCAGCTTGCGCCGGTACACCTCCAGCGAGGCCGGGCAGGCGTCGCCCTCCGGGTGCCCGGCCTGCAGGCACTCGACGAACGGGCGGGTGTCCTCCAGCTCGAAGCCGAAGTCCTGCAGCAGCCGGATCTGCCGGACCAACTGCACGTCCTGCTCGCCGTAGGCGCGGTAGCCGTTGCCGGTCCGGCGGGCCGTCAGCAGCCCGCGCGACTCGTAGTACCGCAGGGTGCGGGTGGTGGTGCCCGCCCGCTCGGCCAGCTCGCCGATCCGCATGCCCTCGACCTCCCGTGCTCGCGTGGGTACGACGGTAGACCTTGCCGCCGACGTCAAGGCCAGCCCCGCTCCCACGCGCGGGCCTACCCGCGGAAGAGGTTGTGCCCCACGTCGGACGGGACCACGTCCTGCACCGGCTGGCTGCCCGGCCCCGGCACGTGCTCGCCCGGGATCGGCACGTCGCTCACCCGGTGCAGCAGCACCACGCCGTCCTTGGTCCAGATCTGCTGGTACCCGTGGGTCAGCAGCAGCTGGATCCGGGCGGCCTGCTCGGTGTCGGTGGCGAACGGGAAGGCCCGGTGGTCCGCGCGGATCAGCACGTAGTCCATGCCGCGCGGGGTCTGGTCGACCAGCACCACCGTGGTGCGCGAGGTGAGCCGCGGCACCGCCTGGTTGTCGGCCTCCACCGTGGCACCGGTGGGGATCAGCCTGGTCGCCTGCAGCAGCGCCGCCTCGCTGGTCCCGGCCTTCCACCAGGCGGGCACCGCCAGCTGGACCAGCCCGAGCGGGATCGCGACGGCCACCGTGCACGCCACCGTGGCGGTGGCCAGCCGGATCGCCGTGCGCCGGCTGCGCTCCTGCCGGTACAGCCGGCCGAGCACCTCGATCGAGGCGGTCAGCAGGATCGGCCACAGGAAGGCGTCGTAGTGCCGGGCGATCGACCAGTGGTTGGGGTTGGTGGAGAGCAGCCGCTCGGCCAGCAGCGGGGCCGCGCAGAGCGTGGTGAGCGAGCGCAGCGGCAGCAGGAAGAGGGTGCCGAACAGCCAGAGCACCAGCAGCGGCTTGAGCGGGGCGTTCAGCGCGCCGGTGACCAGCAGCCACGGGTGGGTGAGCACGTGGGTGGCCGCGCCGCCCATGTTCGGGCCGAGCTCCTGGTAGTTCCAGTAGTAGCCCGGCTGCCCGCCCATCGCCGGGATCAGCCAGACCACGGTGATCATGCTGAGCACCGGGCCGAGCACCAGGAAGGCCAGGCCGGTGCGCTGACCGGCCCGGTCGGCGGTGCGGCGGGCGCGCAGGATCAGCACCAGGCCGTAGGCGGCCACCAGCAGCCCGAGGTCCTCCTTGGTGCAGCAGAGCAGGAAGGCCGCCACCGCGGCGGTGCCGTACCGGTGGGCCAGTCCGCGCTCCAGCATCAGCAGGGTCAGCGGGACGGCGAAGGCGACCTCGTGGAAGCCGCCGCGGGCGGAGGCGGAGAGCGGCCAGCCGAGCGCGAAGACCAGCGAGGCCAGGTCGGCGGCGCGCAGTCGGACGTGCGCCGGGGCCCCGTCGAAGGCGTGCCGGGTGATCCGGCGCACCAGCGGCACGCCGGCCGCGAACAGCAGCGACTGGGCCAGCAGCAGCGACCGCGGGTCGTTCCAGATCCAGTAGAGCGGGGCGGCCAGCGCCAGCACCGGCGAGAAGTGGTCGCCGAGCAGCGAGAAGCCGGGCGGGAACTCGTGGTGGTAGCTCTTCACGATGGAGACCGGGAGCTGGAAGTGCGCGTAGCCGCGCATCCCCTGGTCGAAGATCCCCAGGTCGAAGCCGCCGAGCTGGACCGAGGTCCAGCCCTGCATCCCGATCGCGAAGCAGAGGGTGAAGCAGAGCAGGCTGAACAGCACCGCCCGGGTACGGCCGGACAGCACCGGCGCCGTTCGGGCACCGGTGTCGGCCGGGCTGGTCCCGCTGGTCAGGACCTGCGTCTGCGCGCTCAACCGAGCCTCACCTGGTCGTCAACGTGTCGTCGAGGAAGTCCCGCTCGGCGCTCTCCAGCGCTGCCGGGGTGGTCCGCTCGGCCGCCGCCCGACGGGCCGTCAGCACCGTGCGGCCGACCACGGCGAGCACGAGGACGCCGAGGAGCGGGTAGATCGAGGAGGCCGCCTGCCAGTTCCACGGGACGCCCAGTCCACCGCTCTGCGGCACCAGCCACATCGCGTAGGAGAGGAAGGCGAGCAGGGTCACGGCGAACAGGGTCCGCCAGGTCCGGCCGCGCTGCAGGGCCGGGCGGGCCCACTCGCTCTCCGCCTCGGCGGCCAGCAGGATCAGCAGCGGCACGCACCAGACGTAGTGGTGGGTCCAGCTGATCGGCGAGACCAGGAGCGCGGTGAGCGCGGTGCAGAGCACGCCCCAGGCGTCCGCCCGGCGCATCATCCGGTCCGAGCGCCCCGCGAGCACGGCCACGCCCAGGCCGCCGAGCAGCGCCAGGCCGCCGGCCGCGGTGGCCAGGGTGCCCGGGTCGTGCTGGCTGAGCAGGCGGGCCACCGCGCCGCGCACCGACTGGTTGTCCACCAGCTCGGTGACGCCGACCCGGCTGGAGTCCCAGAGGTACTTGGTCCAGAAGCCGTAGGAGGCGCCCGGGAGCGCGACCGCGCCGATCAGCACGGTGGCCGCGAAGGAGGCGGCGGAGACCATGGCGGCCCGCACCCGGCCGGTCAGCAGCAGGTAGACGGCGAACAGCCCCGGGGTGAGCTTGAGGCCGGCGGCGATGCCGATCGCCACGCCCTTGTACTTGCTGCGGTCCGGGCGGGTCAGGTCGATCAGCACCAGGCAGGCCAGGCCCAGGTTGACCTGGCCGTACTGGATGGTGGTGAAGACGGGCTCCAGCCACGGACCGAACCCGGCCACGAGCAGGGCGCCGGGCAGCCGGTGCTGGCGGCGCGGCCAGCCGACCAGTTTGAAGGAGAGCCAGCCGAGCAGGCCGAGCAGGCCGATGTTGAAGAGGGTGACGATCACGCGCAGCGCGGTGAGGTCGAACCAGGTGCTCGGCACGAAGAGCATCGCGGCGAACGGCGGGTAGGTGGCCGCCAGGTCCCAGCCCGGCACCCGCATCGTGTAGAGGTTCTGGTGGTTCGCCACCGCGGCGCCCTCGGCCCGGTAGACGATCATGTCCACCATCGAGAAGTCCTGGAAGTGGCGGAGCACCGCGAATATCGCGAGCGAGACGACTGCGGCCAGTGCCGCCACCGCCGTTGGGGTACGAAGAGCCGTCCGGAGCCGGGATTGTCGCCGGTCGCTCGTCGCCATCCCGCTACGTGCCTCTCTTAAGTCCAGGAATCGGGCAGCCCCGACACACGCGCCCCCCGAGCGCGCATCGAGCCACGCTAACCGCAGGCTCGACCGGCCTCTATGACCCCCATCACTCAAAGGGTCACGAGGCTGTCACACCTGAGGCAGGCTAACCTGCGCGACGGACGAAACCGTCGCCCTGAATCGAACTCCCAGTCGACGCACAGTCGGTGCTCACATCGGGTTCATCGGATTCTCATCCGATCGGCACGAAGGCCCATTCCGTCTGACGGAGCGTATGCGAAGTGGAATATTCGATTCCCTTCTCTCGTACCTGGACAGGTTAGCCCATTCCGGACAGTGCTCCGGTCAAGAGGGGCGGCGGCCGGACAGCCGGGGGTCCGATTTGACAGCGGCGAGGAAGGACTTGAAGGACGCGACGGGGAAGGTGAGGGCGGGGCCGTCGGGGTCCTTGGAGTCGCGCACGGCGGGGAGGGAGGGGGCGATCTCGACGCAGTCGCCGCCGTTCGGGGCGGAGTAGCTGGACTTGCGCCACTGCTCGGCACTCATGAGCTGAGTTCCCCTCTGATGGTGCGGATCAGTTCAAGGGAGGCAGTCGCCGAGAGGGCCTCGACCTGCAGCAGAGTGTACGCGCGCAGCCACTGGGCCATGAGCTCGTGATTGTGCTCCAGGATGCCCAGGTGAAGTGCCTCGGTGTAGCCCACCTGGGAACCGTCGGGCATCGTGAGCAACGTCAGCGATCCGGCCAGCGGATTGCGCTCGCCGAGGTCCAGTGTCGCTACCTGCAAGCAGACGTGCGGAAGTTGAGCCATCTCGATCAGATGGTCGAGCTGCGCGACCATCTCCTCCGTCGTCCCGATCTGACGCCGCAGTGCCGCCTCGTCGATCACGCCCCAGAAGAACGGCGGCGCCTCGGAGCGAAGCCGCTCCCCTCGCTTCATCCGCAGCGTCAGCCGCTCCTCGAAGGTGTCCACGGGCTCGGCGAACTGCGCGTTCGCTCCGCGGAACAGCGCGCTCGCATACGCGCGCGTCTGCAACGGCCCCGGCAAGTAGGACAACTGGTAGGTCCGGATCTCACGGGCCTCGGCCTCCTTCTCCACGAAGTCGGTGAATCCGGCCGGAAAGGCCGCAGCCCACTCCCTCGTCAGGTACCTCACCAGGAAGCCGACCGCGCCCCCGGTGCCCAACGCCGCGTCACAGAGGTCGGCCATCTCCTCGGTCGGCTTCCGCGCCCCGTTCTCCACCTTGCTGATCAGACTGCCGCCGAAGGCGATCTCCGCGCCCAACTGATCCTGGGTCCTGCCCCGCTTCTCCCGGTAGAACCGCAGCACGGCACCGATCACCTGCAGCGGACTCACCACGGGTTCCAACTCCTGCTCCCGCCCAGTCAAGTCGACCCCCAACTTGCCCAGGCGTCCCGGGCAGCAGTCCGACGCGAGGCCGCTCTGTCCAGCCCCAACCACTAGCGAGCGTAACTCTGCGCCCACATCCTGGAAGCAGAACGTGACGACTCGTTAGGAACTCCCATGACCTCACGCCTCTCGCGCACCGCCGTGCGCCAACGCCAGGAAGCCGCCAACGCGCTGGAGGACTTCCAGGTGGTGCTGAACCTCGCCGGGGTCGGCCTGCCCTCCGCCTGCCTGGACGGGCAGGACGGGCCGTTCACCGGCCAGGTGCTGGTCGACCTCGGCCGGATCTCGCCCGCCAATCTGGAGAAGCTCACCGACCTGCTCCGCGAGGCCCTCAAGCACCGCGCCCAGTCGGCCCGTTGACCCTCCTGCGCCGCACCTGGGCCCGCCTCGTCCGGCCCCGCCCCTGCCCGCTCGGCTGGCCCAACTGTCCCCTCTGCACCGCGAATCCGAGGCCCCGACCATGACCAAGCGCACGCCCCGCAAGAGCGCCCTGACCATCCGCGTGTACCGGATCGACCCCGCCACGGGCCGGCGCACCCACCTGCACCGCGAGACCGTCCGCCTCGGCGAGCCCTACACCCGCCCCCTCACCAACGACTGGCCCGCCTGCGCCTGCCCACGCTGCCTCGCGACCCGGGCCGCCTCGTGAATCTCCGGGCCGGCGCGCACGCGCGTCGGCGTCGGTCGGACAACGAGGCAACGGAGCGCTCGAACTACCGGATGACCAGCTGCCGATCCCCGAAATCGGCAACGACGCGGAGCTTGCCCCCGAGCGCCTCCACATAGGCGCGGATGGTGGAGAGCGCCGCGCTGTCCAGCTCGCCCTTCTCCAGCCGGGACACGTTGGGCTGGGTCACGCCGATGATCTCGGCGACCTCCACCTGGGTGAGCTCCTGCTCCTTGCGGATCTCCGCGAGCCGGTAGGCCCGGACCTCCGCGTCGAGCTTGGCGCGGTGCGCGGCAACCCGGGCCTCATCGGTGACAACCTCGGGCCGGACCTCTTTCCAAGACCTGGCCATCTACTTCTCGCCTTCCTTGAGGTGCCGGTCGAATCGGGCGTCAGCGACCGGGATGTTCTCGTCATACCACTTGTTCCAGGCGCCAGTCTTGTCGCCGGCCACCAGGAGGATGGCTTCGCGAGCAGGATCGAAGACGAAGAGGATGCGGATCTCGGTCTCACCGCCCGTACGAGGCCGCAGCTCCTTCATGTTGTGGTGCCTCGACTTCTTGATCCGGTCAACGAGGGGTCGACCGAGCGTGGGCCCCTCTTCCTGGAGCTTGTCGATGGCCGCCGCGACCTGGTCGGCGATCTCCGGCTCATCCTTGCTGAGCCGGACGAACCACGCGTCGACTTCTTCATGCAACGAGACTTCCATGCCACGAAGCAATTATGCCTTCTAGGCTATATAAGTTGCAAGATATATCCTGGGTAGGGACGGTCCACCGGACACGGTCGGACCACCGGCCCCCGAAGCATCAGTCGGCTGCGCACCCGACCTATGCGCCCGGCGCCGCCGGTCCCCAGTCCGGCAGTGCGTGTCCGGCCCCGGTAGTGACCCGGTCCACCGTGCAGCCCATCAGCTCCACTGCGGCGCAGAGCTCCCGCCGCACCCGCGCGTCGTCCTCGGGTGGGAAGCTGATCCGGATCTGGTGCGGGTGGGACATGTCGTAGGTGAGCAGCCAGTCGGTCTCCACCGTCGCGAAGTGGTCCTGCCCGCTGTCGCCGGCGTCCGACCGCCAGCTGCCCCGGTCCACGGTCGGGGCCAGCGCCGCGCGGAGCAGGCGCAGGCGCTCGGCGTGCGGGTGCGGGCCCTCGGTCAGCTTCAGGCACCGGTGGGTCCGGGGGCGGAAGGCGTTGAACCACGGCGCCAGGTCCGGCTCCATCTCCGCCAGCAGCTCCGACCGCACCCGGCCGCCCGCCCACCCGGCGAGGAAGGCGGCCGTGCGCATCGCGAAGGTCTCGTAGTCGCCGTCCCGGCTCCAGACCACGACCGGCCAGTGCTCCGGCTCGCCCCCGGTGAGCCAGCACAGCCGGTCGGCGTCCATGGTCGAGCCCCAGACCAGCAGCCCGCCGGGCGCGGGGTGCAGGGGGTACGGGTAGCGCCGGCGCTTCCACTCCGGCTCCGACTCCAGTCGCAGCGGGCCGCTCTGCCAGCTCAGTCCGTTGTGCGGGTGGGCGCCGAACGGCGTCCGCAGGTAGAGGAAGTCGCAGAACTCCCCGTAGCCGTACGTCTCGACCACCTGCCGGTAGTCCGGCGGCAGGCGCACGCCGAGCGCGGCCTCCGCCGCCGCCCAGTCCGACCCGGCGTCCACCGGCTCGCGCGGCGGGGCCACCAACCGGACCAGCGCATCGAATCCCATCACTCCCCTCCCGCCCCAGCTTCGCACCGCGCGCCCCGCCGCCGGAAATCCGCCCCACCCCGCCCGTGCCGGCCGCTCGCCGCCTACGCCTCCCGCCAGGCCCCCAGGGCGAACCCGCCGCCCGCGCTGCGGACCTCCACCGCACCGGCCCCGCCGAAGTGCGCGGGGATGACCAACTCGTTCAGCTCCGCCGCGCGTTCGAGGATCCGCCGCCGACTGGTGGCCGCCCCGGCCGGATCCAGGCAGAGGCAGCTGCTGCAGGAGGGGGCGAGCAGCTGCACGGGGCTGTGCACCAGGTCGCCGACGAAGACCGCGCGGTCGCCGCCGGAGCGCACCCGCAGCACCGACGACCCGGGCGTGTGCCCGGGGGCCGCCTCCAGGGTGAGGTGCTCGTCGATCCGGTACGCCTCGTCCCACAGCACGGCCAGGCCGGCCCGGTGGATCGGCGCGATGCTGTCCTGGTAGATCAGCCGGTCGCTCTCCCGCAGGCCCTTCGCGTAGCCGTTGTCGGGGCCGTAGTAGTGGTCGTCGGCAGCCGGCATCAGGTAGCGGGCGTTGGGGAAGGTCGGCACCCAACCCCCCGCGAGGCCCTTGGTGTTCCAGCCCACGTGGTCGACGTGCAGGTGGGTGTTGACCACCGTGTCCACCTCCTCCGGCTCGATGCCCGCCGCGGCCAGCAGGCCGGGGAAGTCGCCCTGCCAGTGGTGGAACGGCGAGCCGGGCCGCTCCCGCCCGTTGCCGACGCCCGGGTCGATCACCACGGTGCGCCCGGCGCTGCGCACCACCCAGGTCTGCAGGGCCATGGCCGCCCGGTCGCTCTCCCGCTCCCAGTGGTCCGGGGCCAGCCAGTCCGCGTTCCGCTGCCACACCTCCGGCGGTGCGTCCGGCACCAGCTCGCCGGCCGGCATGAACGCCCCCCGCCACTCGACGAGCCGGATGATCTCGACGTCCCCCAGCGTGATCCGCTGCACGTTCTCGTTGTCCATGCCTTCGACCCTAGGAGTGCCGGCTGATCGCCTCAATGCTCCACAGCCTCACCGTGATACGCGTACGGCTCACCATTGACGGCCCTGGCTACACTGCCGCCATGGACGTGGTGAGCGACGCGATCTCGACCGTGCGGATCGGCCGGCCCTCCTCCAACCGGGTCGGCGTCAGCGGCAGGTGGAGCACCCGGCTGGCCCCGTACGACGGTGCGGGCTTCCACGTCGTGCTGCGCGGCGGCTGCCGACTGGTGCCGGACGGCGGTGGCGACCCGCTGCTGCTCGGCCCCGGTGACGCGGTGCTGCTGCCGCACGGCGCCGGGCACGTGCTCGCCGACGCCGCTGCCGACGGGGCCGCCGTGGCGCGGGCGGTGGCGTTCGAGGACTGGACGGCCGCCGGGTCGCCCCGACCGCCGGCCACGGGCGCGGAGGAGGTCCAGCTGCTGTGCGGCAAGTACCGGCTCGACCGCAGCCGGGTGCACCCCCTGCTGGCCGAGCTGCCGCAGGTCGTGCACCTGCCGAACCGGATCGGCGGCGATCCGGAACTGCGCTTCGCCATCGACCTGTTGGGCCGGGAGCTGGGCGAACAGCGACCGGGCGCCTGCATCGCCGTGCCGAGCCTGCTCGACCTGCTGCTGGTCTACATGATCCGGTCCTGGCTGGCCTCGGGCACCACCGGGGCCTGGTCGGCCGTGCTCGGTGACGAGGTGGCGGCCGCCGCGCTGCGCGCCCTGCACTCGGACCCGGCCGCCCCGTGGACCAACGACCGGCTGGCCGCCGAGGTCGGCGTCTCCCGCCCCACCCTGGCCCGCCGGTTCACCTCACTGGTCGGCCGCCCGCCGATGGGCTACCTCACCTGGTGGCGCCTCACTCTGGCGGCCACGCTGCTGCGGGAGACCGAGGCCCCGCTCGCCGGCATCGCCCGCCAGGTCGGCTACGGCACCCCGTACGCCCTCTCGCACGCCTTCCACCGCGAGTTCGGCACCACCCCGGGCCGCTACCGCGCGGCGGCCGCAGCCACGGCCTGACGGCGGCTCAGCTGTCGAACCAGACCACCAGGCGGGCGTTCTGCTCGCCGTGCACCCGCGCCAGCGCCTCCAGCACCAGCCAGACGGGCTGCCACGCGCCGTCCGCCGGGACGGCGTCGCGGCGGGTGAGCCGCTCGGCGCGGTAGACCAGGTCGCCGTCGTGCCACTCGCTGCCCTCCGGCCAGTCCGCGCTCTCGCCGAGGTCGAGGCCGACCAGCTCCGCGAACCGTGCGGACCAGGCGGACTTGCCCACCGGGACCAGCCCCTCGGCGGTCCGCCGGTACTCGTGGATCCGGCTGTCGACGGACTCGGCCGGCTCGGACCAGTCGGTGGCCCCCAGCTCCGCCCAGCCGATCCAGCTGGCGCCGAGGATGCCGCCGTACCGCTCGGCCTCGGCGTACTCGGCACGCACCGGCTCCGAGACGTCCGCCGGCAGCCCGCGGTACCCGGCGAGCGGGCGGAAGCCGGCGTAGTTCCGGACACCGAAGAGGCAGCCGAACGCGTCGTAGTCCCGTTCGGCGTAGAGCGCGCCGAGTCCGATCGCCGGCCGCCACGGCCGCTCCCCGCCGCCCGCCCGGTACTCCACGAAGCCGCTGATGTCCGTCCCCATGCCGGACATTCTGGCGGTGCCGTCAACCGGAGAGCCGCGACGGCCCGTCAGTTCCCGCCGGGCCGGCTCACTCCAGCACCGGGAGCAGCTGCGGCAGGTGCCCGTCGGAGGCCAGCGCGGCCGCCCGGCGTTCGGCCGGCACCTCGCCGTAGGTGGTGGTGCGCTGGCGGGACGGACGGCCGGCCGCGGCGGCGATGGCCTCCAGGTCGCGGATCGACTTGTAGCTGCCGTAGCCGGAGCCGGCCATCCGGGAGATGGTCTCCTCCATCAGGGTGCCGCCCAGGTCGTTGGCGCCGCTGCGGAGCATCTCGGCGGCGCCCTCGGCACCCAGCTTCACCCAGCTGGTCTGGATGTTGCGGATGTGCGGGTGGAGCAGCAGCCGGGCCATCGCGACCACCGCGCGGTTGTCCCGGTGGGTCGGGCCCGGGCGGGAGATGCCCGCGAGGTAGACCGGCGCGTTGGTGTGGATGAACGGCAGGGTGACGAACTCGGTGAAACCGCCGGTCCGTTGCTGGATCTCGGCGAGCAGGCGCAGGTGGCCCAGCCAGTGCGCGGGGGTGTCCACGTGGCCGTACATCATCGTGGAGGAGGAACGGATCCCCAGCTCGTGGGCCGTGCTGACCACCTCCACCCAGGTGGCGGCCGGCAGCTTGCCCTTGGTGAGCACCCAGCGCACCTCGTCGTCCAGGATCTCCGCCGCGGTGCCGGGGATGCTGTCGAGCCCGGCCTGCTGAGCCGCCGTCAGCCAGTCCCGGATCGGGAGCCCGGTCCGGGCGGCCCCGTTGACCACCTCCATCGGCGAGAAGGCGTGCACGTGGATCCCCGGCACCCGCTCCTTCACCGCACGGGCGATGTCGAAGTAGGCCGTCCCCGGCAGGTCGGGGTGGATGCCGCCCTGCATGCAGACCTCGGTGGCCCCCACCTCCCAGGCCTGGGCGGCCCGGTCGGCGACCTGGTCGAGCGAGAGGGTGTACGCGTCGGCATCGGTGCGCCGCTGGGCGAAGGCGCAGAACCGGCAACCGGTGTAGCAGACGTTGGTGAAGTTGATGTTCCGGGTCACGCAGTACGTCACGGTGTCGCCCACCGCGTCCCGCCGCACCGCGTCGGCGACGGCGCACAGCGCGTCGAGCGCGTCGCCGTCGGCGGCGAACAGCGCGAGCGCCTGGTCGTCGGTGAGCCGGGTCGGGTCGTCGGCCGCCACCCGCAGCGCGGACCGGACGTCCCCCGGCAGCCGGGCCGGCGGGAGCGCCGCCACCTTCTCGCGCAGCGCGGACCAGTCCCCGTACACCTCCTCGAAGTCCCCGCGCCGGTCGCCGGTGCGCCCCTCGGTGTCGATGGTGCGGTGCAGGTCGGTGCGACCGCCCGCGGCGGGCAGCTCCTCCGGCTCCTGCCAGGGCCGGCCCACCGGCAGCGCGTCGGGCACCGCCAGGCCGGTCTCCGGGTCGGCCAGCGCCGCCACGTGCGGGCGCACCCGCGGGTCCAGCCACGGCTCACCGCGCCGCAGGTACTCCGGATACACCGTCAGCCGCTCGCGCAGCTCGAAACCCTCGGCCGCGGTGCGCCGGGCCAGCTCCTCGATCTGCGGCCACGGGCGCTCGGGGTTGACGTGGTCCGGGGTGAGCGGGGAGACCCCGCCCCAGTCGTCGATCCCGGCGCCGATGATCAGCGGGTATTCGGCGTCCACCAGGTTCGGCGGCGCCTGGATCCGGGCGGCCGGGCCGAGCACCAGCCGGGCCACCGCGATCGCCGCCGCCAGCTCCTCCAGCTCGGCGTCCGGCATCGCCCGCATCGCGGTGTCCGGCTTGGCCCGGAAGTTCTGCACGATGACTTCCTGGATCCCCTGGTACTGCCGGGCCACCGAGCGGATCGCGAAGAACGCGTCGGCCCGCTCCTGATGGTCCTCGCCGATCCCGATCAGCACCCCGGTGGTGAACGGGACCGCGCTGCGCCCGGCCTCCTCCAGCACCCGCAGCCGCACCGCCGGCTCCTTGTCCGGGGAGCCGTGGTGCGGACCGCCGGGCTCGGACCAGAGCCGGGTGGCGGTGGTCTCCAGCATCATGCCCATGCTGGGGGCCACCGGCTTCAGCCGCTGGAAGTCGGTCCAGCCGAGCACGCCCGGGTTGAGGTGCGGCAGCAGCCCGGTCTCCTCCAGCACCCGGACCGCCATCGCGCGGACGTAGGACAGCGTGTCGTCGTAGCCGTGCGCGTCCAGCCACTCGCGGGCCTCGGGCCAGCGGTCCTCGGGCCGGTCGCCGAGCGTGAAGAGCGCCTCCTTGCAGCCCAGCGCCGCGCCCTGCCGGGCGATCTCCAGCACCTCGTCGGGCGACAGGTAGAGGCCGTGGCCCGCCTTGCGCAGCTTGCCGGGGACGGTGACGAAGGTGCAGTAGTGGCAGCGGTCCCGGCACAGCCGGGTGAGCGGGACGAAGACCTTCTTGGAGTAGGTGATCACGCCCGGGCGACCGACCGCCGCCAACCCCTGGTCCCGCAGCCGGGCCGCGACCGCGCACAGCTGCGCGAGGTCGTCGCCCCGGGCCTGCAGCAGCACCGCGGCCTCGGTTCTGTCCAGCGCCACCCCGTCCCGGGCGCGCCGGAGCGCGCGGCGCATCGAGGACTCGGTGGGGGCGGCGGAGGTCGTGCGGTCCATGCGCCGACCCTACGTCAGCGGGACTACCCCGGGAGGAGCTGACCCTGAGGGTTTCTCAGGGTTGACTGCACCCGGGGATGTATGTCGCTCTGGCCCTGGCGGGCGATGCCGCGGGGCGGGGTGCGGGGCTCTAATGGATGTCGTCAAGCGTTGTGCAGACGGGACACGGCAGGACCCGGAACCTCAGGAGCACTGCCCGACGGAGGGGCTGAACCGATGACGCAGTTCGCAGCAACCGACGAGCCGCAGGGCGAGCCGATCGGCCGCCCGTACCAGGCCCGGCGCCGCACCGCGGTGCGGGTGCTGGTACCGATCGCCATCGCGGCGGTGGCGGCCACCGGCGTCGCCGTGGTGCCGGCACTGGCCAGCGACGGCAGTCCGACGCTGCCTCAGGTGACGGCCGAACAGCTGGTCACCAAGGTGCTGAGCGACCGGACCCAGGCGCTGAGCGGGACCGTGAAGGTCTCCACCGACCTCGGCATCCCGAGCCAGGCGCTGGCGATGCTCGGGCACGGCGGGGTGGGCCAGGCCGTGACCGGCCAGGCGGCCGCGGCCGGCGGCGCCGGCCAGGCCCGCCAGGACAACGGCGCCGCCCAGGCCGATCCGCAGGCCAAGCTCACCGAGCTGCTGGCCGGCGAGCACACCCTGCGGATCGCCGCCGACGGCCCCGACAAGCAGCGGGTCGCGCTGATCGACGACCTGGCCGAGTACGACCTGATCCGCAACGGCGACCAGGGCTGGGCCTACGACAGCGCGACCAACCAGGCGGTGCACCTGACCGGTGGGTCGGGCGCGCAGCACCACCCGGACGGGTCCAAGCTCCCGGACGGGTCCAAGCTCCAGGACGTCACCACCCCGCAGCAGGCCGCCCAGCGCTTCCTGGCCGACAGTGCCAAGAGCTCCGAGGTGACGGTCGCGGGCACCGGCTCGGTGGCCGGCCGCAGCGTCTACCAGCTGCAGGTGAAGCCCAAGCAGTCCGGCTCGACCGTCGCCGCGGTGCAGATCTCGGTCGACTCGGCCACCGGCACCCCGCTGGCGGTCAAGGTGACCACCACCTCCGGCGCCACCGCGCTGGACGTGCACTTCTCCGACGTCTCGTTCGCCGTGCCGGACGCCAAGACCTTCGAGTTCACCCCGCCCAAGGGCGCCAAGGTGGTGCAGCAGCAGGACCAGGCGAAGCAGCAGAAGCCCGCCACGGCCGAGCGGCCCACCGGGGACGGCTCCAAGGTGATCGGCGAGGACTGGACCACGGTCGTCTCGTTCACCCTGCCCAAGGGCGGGGGCGAGCCCAACCAGGCGCTGCCGCAGACCGCGCAGGGCCGCAAGGGCCGCGCCGCCGGCCTGCCGGACGCGCTGGGCCTGGTCAAGTCGCTCGGCAAGCCGGTGGCCGGCGGCACCCTGATCAGCACCAAGGTGCTCAACGTGCTGGTCACCGACGACGGTCACGTCTACGCCGGCGCGGTCACCCCGACCGTGCTGCAGAACGCCGCGGGAGTGAAGTAAGCAGTGAGCCAGTCCCCGACGCTGGAGACCGCCGAGGGGGGCCGCACCGCCGAGGCGGGCGCGGCCCCCGCCGGCGGTGCTCCGGTCATCCGCACCCAGGGCCTCACCAAGCGGTTCGCCGGCGGCCAACTCGCCGTCGACGGGCTCGACCTCACCGTGCCGCGCGGCAGCGTCTTCGGCTTCCTCGGACCGAACGGCTCGGGCAAGACCACCACCATCCGGATGCTGATGGGCCTGATCGCCCCCACCTCCGGAGTGGCCACCGTGCTCGGCGAGTCGATGCCGCAGGCGACCGCGCGGGTGCTGCCCCGGGTCGGCGCGCTGATCGAGGGGCCGGCGCTGTACGGCTACCTGTCCGGGCGGGACAACCTGGCCCGGTTCGACGCGGCCGACCCCACCGCGGACCCGGGCACCCGCAAGGCGCGGGTGGGCCAGGCACTGGAGCGGGTCGGGCTGGCCGCGGCCGCCGGCAAGAAGGCACGGGCCTACTCGCTGGGCATGAAGCAGCGCCTCGGGCTGGCGGCGGCGCTGCTGCAGCCGCGCGAGCTGCTGGTGCTGGACGAGCCGACCAACGGCCTGGACCCGCAGGGCATGCGGGAGATCCGGGCGCTGGTGCGCGAGGTGGCGGCCGAGGGGACCACGGTCTTCCTCTCCTCCCACCTGCTCGACGAGATCGAGCAGGTCTGCACCCACGCCGCGGTGATGTCCAAGGGCCGGCTGGTGGTGCAGGGCACGGTGGCCGAGCTGGCCGCCCGGGCCCAGGGCCGGCTGGTGGTCCGCACGCCGGAGACGGAGCGGGCGGCCGCCGTGCTGCGCGAGCACGGGGTGAAGGAGCTGCGGTCCACCGAGGGCCGGGTGGACGGCGACCTGGACGCCGCGGCCGACGGGCTGCTGCCCGGCCTGTGCGCCGCGCTGGTGGCGGCCGGGGTTCCGGTGCACGGCTTCGGGGTCGAGCGGGGCACGTTGGAGGACGCCTTCGTGGCGCTGACCGGGGAGGGCTTCGATGTCGCGGGCTGAGGCTGTGGAGCTGACCCGACCGCCGGTGGTGGCGGGCCCGCGCCGGGTCACGCCGGGCGGGTTCCTGGCGCTCTTCCTGAGCGAGCTGGGGCTGACCTTCCGTCGGATGCGCACGATCGCGCTGCTCGGGGTGCTGGCGCTGGTACCGATCCTGATCGGCGTGGTGGTGCGGATCGAGACCGGCGACATGCACGGGCGCGACGGGGGCCCCGCCTTCATCGCCCAGGTGACCCAGAACGGGGTCTTCCTGACCTTCACCGCGCTGGCCGTCTCGCTGCCGATCTTCCTGCCGATGACGGTGGGCGTGGTGGCCGGCGACTCGGTGGCCGGCGAGGCCACCTCCGGGACGCTGCGCTACCTGCTGGTGGCCCCGGCCGGGCGGACCAGGCTGCTGGCGGCCAAGTTCGCCGCGGCGCTGGTCTTCTGCGTGGCGGCGACGCTGGCGGTGGCGCTGTCCGCGCTGCTGATCGGCTCGATCCTGTTCCCGCTGGGCCAGGTCACGCTGCTCTCCGGGGACACCATCTCGCTGGGCTCGGCCCTGCTGCGGGTGGTGCTGATCTGCGCGGTGGTGGCGCTCTCGCTCGCCGGTCTGGTGGCGATCGGGCTGTTCGTCTCCACCCTGACCGGCAGCGGGATCGCGGCGATGGCCACCACGGTGGGCCTGGTGATCATCGTGCAGGTGCTGGACAGCTTCCCGCAGCTGCACGCGATCCAGCCGTGGCTCTTCACCCACCACTGGCTGAGCTTCGCGGACCTGCTGCGCGAGCCGATGTACTGGGACCAGGTGTGGCAGAACCTGGGGCTGCAGGCGCTCTACGTGGCGGTCTTCGGCAGCGCGGCCTGGGCCCGGTTCACCAGCCGGGACATCACGGCCTGACGGCGGATCACCGTGCCGCCCGGAAGCCGGGCGGCACGGAGTCCTGCGGCCCGGCGGCCGCCCGCTTGTGCCGCTCCAGCTGGACCAGGCCCCCGTGCACCGCGCCCAGCAGGGCGGCCCGGCGGTCGGCGGCAGCCGCCTTCAGTCGGGCGGTGCGGACGGCCACCGGGTCGGTCCACGACTCCGGCTGCTGGGCCGGCCGGGCGGTGCGGTCGGCCAGCACCCGGGTCGCGTCCGCCGCAGCGAGAGCCCGCGCCGCCGCGGCCTTGGCCTCGGTGGCGGCCTGCACCGCCTGCTCCGCGGACCGCTTCGCGGACCCCACCGCGACCGTGGCCACCATCCACAGCAGCGCGCCGGTGAACACGCACCCGATCGCGAGGCCGAACACAAATCCGATCATGGGTCCCCCTGTCGTCCCGCTGCCTCTGCCCCGGAGGACCCTCCGGGACCCGCCCCCGGTTCCCTACTCCACCGGCACCGCGGCCGGCTGCGGGGCCGCGGCCGGGAGCCGGGCGGCCCGTTCGGTGCGGATCCGGCGCAGCGCGTCCCAGGTCAGCACCACCAGCGCCGACCAGACCAGCGCGAAGCCTGCCCAGCGGGCGGGCGCCATGGTCTCGTGGAAGTAGACGATGCCGATCAGGAACTGGAACGTGGGCGCCAGGTACTGCAGCAGGCCGACGGTGGACAGCGGCAGCCGCACCGCCGCGGCCCCGAAGCAGAGCAGCGGCACCGCCGTGATCGGCCCGGTCAGCGCGAGCAGCGCCGCGTGGCCGGACCCGTGCGAGGCGAACGACGAGTGCCCGGTCACCGACAGGTACACCAGGTAGGCCAGCGCGCACGGGAAGAGGAAGGCGGCCTCCAGCGCGAAGCTCTCCAGCCCGCCGAGCGCCACCTTCTTCTTCAGCAGGCCGTACAGCCCGAAGCTCAGGGCCAGCGTCAGCGCGATCCAGGGCAGCCGCCCGTAGCCGACGGTGAGCACCGCGACCGCCACCGCGCCGATGCCGACCGCCGCCCACTGCGCCCGGCGCAGGCGCTCGTGCAGCAACAGCACGCCGAATCCGATGGTCACGAGTGGATTGATGAAGTACCCGAGGCTGGTCTCCACCACGTGCCCGGAGTTCACGCCCCAGATGTAGACGCCCCAGTTGACCGCGATCACCGCCGCCGCCAGGCCGCTCAGCGCGAGCCGGCGCGGCTGGCGCAGCAGCGGGCGCAGCCAGGCCCAGTGCCGGCGCGCCGCCAGGATGGCCACCGCCGCGACCAGCGACCAGACCATCCGGTTGGCCAGGATCTCCCCCGCCGGGCTGGGTTCGAGCAGCGGCCAGTAGAGCGGGAAGAGCCCCCACATGCCGTAGGCGGCCATGCCGTACCACAGGCCTGCGCCGCTCTCGCTGCGGGCGGGCATCCGGACTCTCGGGGGCATGACGGTCCTCTCCTCCACCCGGCACACGGTCGAGCCCGACCGTAGCGGGCCGGGGAGAGCCCTGTCATCTCCATACTCACCAGTTGGTCATGACATGCCCCAGGGCTCGGCCAGGTTGAGCCCGGCCAGCTTGCCCGGGTTGAGCTGGGCCCGCAGCCCGGTGATCCGGCCGTCCTGGAGGTCGAGGCTCAGCGAGCCGCCCACCGTGCCGTCCGGGGCCCGGAAGAGCAGCGCCTGCTCCCCGTTGACCCAGGCGTGCTCCACCGTGACGCCGGTCATCTCCGGCTTGCGCAGCACCCCGATCAGCCAGCGGGCCACGTGGTCCGGCCCGTGCAGCGGCCGCCGGGCCGCGCGCACCACGCCGCCGCCGTCGGACCAGGAGGTCACCTCGGGGGCCAGCAGCTCCATCACCGCGCTCGCCTCACCGGTGGCGCAGGCGGCGAGGAACCGGTCGGTGATCTCGCGCCGCTCCCCGGCGTCGGTGTCGAAGCGCGGCCGGCGGGCCGCGACGTGGGCCTTGGCCCGGTGCGCGGTCTGCCGCACCGCCGCCTCGGTCCGGCCCAGCGTCTCGGCGATCTCGGCGGTGGCGTAGCCGAAGACCTCGCGGAGCACGAAGACCGCGCGCTCCAGCGGGCTGAGCGTCTCCAGCACCACCAGCATCGCCAGCGAGACCGACTCGGCCAGCTCGGCGTGCTCGGCCACGTCGGGGCTGGTGAGCAGCGGCTCGGGCAGCCACGGCCCGACGTAGGACTCCCGCCGCGCCCGGGCCGAGGTCAGCCGGTTGAGGGCCAGGTTGGTGACCGTGCGGACCAGGTAGGCCCGCGGGTTCTGCACGCCCGCCCGGTCCACGTCGGCCCACTTGAGCCAGGCGTCCTGCAGGACGTCCTCGGCGTCGGCGACGCTGCCGAGCATCCGGTAGGCGGTGCCGAAGAGCAGCCGCCGGTGCTCCAGGAACGGGTCCTGCGCCGTCTCCATGATCATGGCCGACACAGTACGCCGCCAGCAGCCCTGCCCGACAGGTCCGCTGACGCACCGTCCGGTCGGCCGGCGGGAGCAGCCGGACGCCCCGGACTCCGCGCGGGAGTCCGGGGCGTCAGCGGGAGGCTCAGGCGACGGTCCAGGTGTCCGGGCCGGCCAGCAGCTTCGCCAGGTCGCCGGCCCCCTTCTGGGCCACCGCCTCGTCCAACTGGTCGGCCATCTGGGTGTCGTACACCGGCCGCTCGACGTCCCGGAAGACGCCCACCGGGGTGTGGTGCAGCGCGTCGTTGCCGGCCAGCCGGGAGAGCGCGAAGGCGGTCACGGGGCTGGCCGCGTGCGCGTCGTGCACCACCACCTTGGCCCGGTTCGCCTCGGTCACCTCGCGCACCACCAGCTCGCCGGTGGCCTCGTCGCGGAAGACGCCCTGGTCGGCGAAGGTGATCGGCTCGCCCTGCACCAACCGGATCACCGCCTGGTCCGCGGTGCCCGGGTCCTTGAGCACCTGGAACGCGCCGTCGTTGAAGATCGGGCAGTTCTGGTAGATCTCCACCAGCGCCGTGCCCTCGTGCTCGGCGGCGGCCCGCAGCACCGACATCAGCCCGGGCCGGTCGGAGTCGATCGCCCGGGCCACGAAGGTGGCCTCCGCCCCCAGCGCCAGCGAGACCGGGTTGAACGGCGCGTCCAGCGAGCCCATCGGGGTGGACTTGGTGATCTTGCCCTGCTCCGAGGTCGGCGAGTACTGACCCTTCGTCAGGCCGTAGATCCGGTTGTTGAAGAGCAGGATCTTCAGGTTGACGTTGCGGCGCAGCGCGTGGATCAGGTGGTTGCCGCCGATCGAGAGCGCGTCGCCGTCGCCGGTGACCACCCAGACGCTCAGGTCGCGCCGCGAGGTGGCCAGGCCGGTCGCGATCGCCGGGGCACGGCCGTGGATCGAGTGCACCCCGTAGGTGTTCATGTAGTACGGGAACCGGGACGAGCAGCCGATCCCGGAGACGAAGACGGTGTTCTCCCGCTTGATCCCCAGCTCCGGCATGAAGGCCTGCACGGCGCCCAGGATCACGTAGTCCCCGCACCCGGGGCACCAGCGCACCTCCTGGTCGCTCTTGAACTCCTTCGCGGTCTGCAGCGCCTCGGCCTTGGGGACCAACTGCAACGAACGCAACTCAGCCATCAGTCCTCACTCCCGTCCAGCGTGCCGATCGCCGCCCACAACACGTCCGCCAGCTGGGCCGCCTTGAAGGGCAGCCCGCGCACTTGGTTGTAGGACTGCGCGTCCACCAGGTACTTCGCCCGCAGCAGCATGGCGAGCTGGCCGAGGTTCATCTCGGGCACGATGACCTTCTCGTAACTCCCGAGCACCTGGCCCAGGTTGGCCGGGAAGGGGTTGAGGTGGCGCAGGTGCGCCTGGGCGATGCTCGCACCGTCGGCGCGCAGCCGGCGCACCGCGGCGGTGATCGGGCCGTAGGTCGAGCCCCAGCCGATCACCAGCACCCGGGCCTGCCCGTCCGGGTCGTCCACCTCGATCGGCGGCACCTCGATGCCGTCCACCTTGGCCTGCCGGGTGCGCACCATCAGGTCGTGGTTGGCCGGGTCGTAGGAGATGTTGCCGGTGCCGTCCTGCTTCTCGATGCCGCCGATCCGGTGCTCCAGCCCCGGGGTGCCGGGCACCGCCCACGGGCGGGCCAGCGTGTGCGGATCGCGCTTGTACGGCCAGAACTCACCCTCCTCGGTGTTCGGGCCGGTGGCGAAGCCGGGCTCGATCACGGGGAGTTCGTCGACCTCGGGGATCCGCCACGGCTCCGAGCCGTTGGCCAGGTAGCCGTCCGAGAGCAGGAAGACCGGGGTGCGGTAGGTGACCGCGATCCGGGCCGCCTCCAGCGCCGCCGTGAAGCACTCGGCCGGGGTGGCCGGGGCCACCACCGGCACCGGCGCCTCGCCGTTGCGCCCGAACATCGCCTGCAGCAGGTCGGCCTGCTCGGTCTTGGTCGGCAGCCCGGTGGACGGACCGCCGCGCTGGATGTCGATCACCAGCAGCGGCAGTTCGAGCGAGACGGCCAGGCCGATGGTCTCCGACTTCAGCGCCACGCCCGGGCCCGAGGTGGTGGTCACGCCCAGCGCGCCGCCGAACGCGGCGCCCAGCGCCGCGCCGATGCCGGCGATCTCGTCCTCGGCCTGGAAGGTCCGCACGCCGAAGTTCTTGTGCTTGGACAGCTCGTGCAGGATGTCCGAGGCCGGGGTGATCGGGTACGACCCCAGGAAGAGCGGCAGGCCCGACCGCTGCCCGGCCGCGACCAGGCCGTAGGAGAGCGCCAGGTTGCCGGAGATGTTGCGGTAGCGCCCGGCCGGCAGCTTGGCCGGCGGCACCTCGTAGGAGACCGCGAAGTCCTCGGTGGTCTCGCCGAAGTTCCAACCCGCCCGGAAGGCGAGGATGTTGGCCTCGGCGATGGCCGGCTTCTTGGCGAACTTGGTGCGCAGGAACGATTCCGTGCCCTGGGTCGGCCGGTGGTACATCCAGGACAGCAGGCCCAGCGCGAACATGTTCTTCGCCCGTTCGGCGTCCTTGCGCAGCAGCCCGCTGTCCTTGAGCGCCTCCAGCGTCATCGTGGTCAGCGGCACCTTGTGCAGGTGGAACGCGCTGAGCGAGCCGTCCTCCAGCGGGTCCGCCGCGTAGCCGACCTTGGCCAGCGCCCGCTTGGTGAACTCGTCGGTGTTCACGATGATCTCGGCGCCGCGCGGCAGGTCGGCCAGGTTGGCCTTGAGGGCGGCCGGGTTCATCGCCACCAGGACGTTCGGCGCGTCGCCCGGGGTCAGGATGTCGTGGTCCGCGAAGTGCAGCTGGAAACTGGACACGCCCGGCAGGGTCCCCTGGGGCGCCCTGATCTCGGCGGGGAAGTTCGGCAGGGTGGACAGGTCGTTGCCGAAGGACGCCGTCTCCGAAGTGAAGCGGTCCCCGGTGAGCTGCATGCCGTCACCCGAGTCCCCCGCGAACCGGATGATCACTCGATCCAACCGCCGGATCGGCTTGGCCCGGCGCGGTGCTCCCGGAACCGGTCGCCCGCCCGGGCTCCCGCTCACTGCCTCTGCCTGGTCGACCTCGCTGGTCACTGCCGCGGACCTCCCTCAGGACCACCAGCCGCGGGCGTGAGCCGTGTGCTCCGTCCGTCTGGTGCACCGATCGCATCCTATGCGGGTTAGGAATCCCTTGGCCTTAGCTAAAGCAATAAGTCGTCCCGGGCTATTTCCGCGGCTGCGCCAAGTGGGTGTCAGGAGTTGAGGTAGGTGAGCACCGCGAGCACCCGGCGGTGGTCCTCCTGGCTCTGGCCGAGGCCGAGCTTGGCGAAGATGTTCGAGACGTGCTTCTCCACCGCCCCGTCGGAGACCACCAGCTGCTTGGCGACCGCCGCGTTGGTCCGCCCCTCGGCCATCAGCGAGAGCACCTCGCGCTCGCGCGGGGTCAGGCCGCTCAGCACGTCGCCGCGCCGGCTGCGGCTGAGCAGCTGCTGCACCACCTCGGGGTCCAGCGCGGTGCCGCCCGCCGCCACCCGGGTGACCGCGTCGGTGAACTCGCGCACCTCCGCCACCCGGTCCTTGAGCAGGTAGCCGATCCCCCGGGTGGAGCCGGCCAGCAGTTCGGCGGCGTACTGCTGCTCCACGTACTGGGAGAGCACCAGCACCCCGAGGCCCGGGTAGAGGCCGCGCAGCGCCACGCAGGCCCGCACGCCCTCGTCGGTGTGGGTGGGGGGCATCCGCACGTCGGCCACCACCACGTCCGGCAGCGCGTCGGCCGCGGCCAGGTCGTGCACCGCCTTGAGCAGGGCCTCCCCGTCGCCGACGCCGGCCACCACCTCCATGCCGCGGTCGGTGAGCAGCCGGTTCAGGCCCTCCCGGAGCAGGACGTTGTCCTCGGCAATGACGACGCGCAGCATGTGACGGCCTTCCCCCAGTCGAAACGGTCCGTCACATCGTACGGATCGCGACCGCGTCGCAGAGCCCCTGCAGGGCGGCCTTGGCCGGGCAGTCCGGCAGCGGGGCGAGCAGCGCGCGCGCCTCCTCGGCGTAGCGCAGCGTCTCCCGGCGGGCCCGCTCCAGCGCGGGGTGACGGCGCAGCAGGCGCAGCGCCTCGGCGTGCCGCTGATCGTCCGTCAGGTCCTGCGAGAGCAGCTCGCGCAGCCGGACGTCCTCCGGATCGGCCGGGTCCACCGGCATCGAGCGCAGCAGCAGCACCGGCAGCGTCGGCACGCCCTCGCGCAGGTCGGTGCCGGGGGTCTTGCCGGACTCGTGCGAGTCGCTGGCGATGTCCAGCACGTCGTCGGCGAGCTGGAAGGCCAGGCCCATCTTCTCGCCGTACTCGGTGAGGATGTCCACCGCCCAGGGCTCGGCCCCGGACATCAGCGCGCCGAACCGGCAGGAGACGGCGACCAGCGCGCCGGTCTTGCCGGACAGCACGTCCAGGTAGTGGGTCAGCGGGTCGCCGGCGCCGGGGCCGGCGGTCTCCAGGATCTGGCCGGTGACCAGCCGCTCGAAGGCGTCGGCCTGGATCCGCACCGCCTCCGGACCGAGGTCGGCCAGCACCTGGGAGGCGCGGGAGAAGAGGAAGTCGCCGGTGAGGATCGCCACCGAGTTGTCCCAGCGGGTGTTGGCGGTGGCCACCCCGCGCCGCACCGGGGCCTCGTCCATCACGTCGTCGTGGTACAGCGTGGCCAGGTGGGTCAGCTCGACCACCACGGCGGCCGGCACCACGCCGGGCGCGGTCGGGTCGCCGAACTGCGCGGCCAGCATCACCAGCAGCGGGCGGAACCGCTTGCCGCCGGCCTCCAGCAGGTGGCTGGCGGTGATGGTGATGAACGGGATCTCGCTCTTCACGGCCTCGGCGAGGGCCGCCTCGACGGCGTCCATGCCGGTCTGGACGTCACGGGTCAGGTCGCGGTCCTGCACGCTCAGCCCAAAGGGTCCCACGACGGTCACGAAGACCACTCCTGTCGCCGGTCGATCATGCGGTCCGGTCCCTGTTGCGGCCGCCCATCCCCAGCAGCGTATCGGGTCACGAGTGGATCACTGTACGGGCGTGCGGTAACAGCGTGCCGGGTCCGAAGGCAATGCCCTCGGACCCGGCCGGTTCGGTGCGGGGTCAGTGGCCGCCGAACATCGCCGCCTTGCCCGCCAGGTCCAGGAAGTACTGCGGCAGCACCCCCAGGCCGATGGTGGCGATCACGCCCAGGGTGATCGCGGTCGAGGTGAAGGCGCTGGGGATCGCCACCGCCGGCCCGTTCGGCTGCGGGTCGGAGAAGAACATCAGCACGATCACCCGGATGTAGAAGAACGCGGCCACCGCCGAGCTCAGCACACCGACGATCACCAGCGGGGTGGCGCCGCCCGCCGCCGCGGCCTGGAACACCGCGAACTTCCCGGTGAAGCCGGCGGTCAGCGGGATCCCCGCGAAGGAGAGCAGGAAGAGCGCGAAGACCGCGGCCAGCAGCGGCGAGCGCCGCCCCAGGCCGGCCCAGCTGGACAGGTGGGTGGCCTCGCCCTTGGAGTCGCGCACCAGGGTGACCACGCCGAAGGCGCCGAGGGTGACGACGGAGTAGGCCAGCAGGTAGAAGAGCACCGCGCCCAGGCCCTGCCGGTTGCTGGCGATCACACCGGTCAGGATGAAGCCGGCGTGCGCGATCGAGGAGTAGGCCAGGAGGCGCTTCACGTCCTGCTGGGTGACGGCCAGGATCGCGCCGACCACCATGGTGAGGATCGCCACGGCCCACATCACCGGCCGCCAGTCCCAGCGCAGGCCCGGGAAGGCCACGTAGAACAGGCGCAGCAGCGCACCGAAGGCGGCCACCTTGGTGGCGGCGGCCATGAAGCCGGTGACCGGGGTCGGGGCGCCCTGGTAGACGTCCGGGGTCCAGGCGTGGAACGGCACGGCGCCGACCTTGAAGAGCAGGCCGACCGCGAGCAGCGCCAGGCCGATCAGCAGCAGCATGTCGTTCTGGGTGCTGCTGGCCAGTGCCGGGGTGGCCGGCGCGGTGCCGGCGATCACGTCGTGGATCTCCGGCAGCCGGAAGGTGCCCGCGTACCCGTACAGCAGCGCACTGCCGAACAGGAAGAACGCCGAGGCGAACGAGCCGAGCAGGAAGTACTTGACCGCCGCCTCCTGGGAGAGCAGCCGGCGCCGCCGGGCCAGCGCGCAGAGCAGGTAGAGCGGCAGCGAGAAGACCTCCAGCGCCACGAACATGGTCAGCAGGTCGTTGGCGGCCGGGAAGAGCAGCATGCCGCCGATCGCGAACATGGTCAGCGGGTAGACCTCGGTGGAGGCGAAGCCCGCCCGGGTGGCCTGCCGCTCCTGGTCGCCGCCGGGGGTGGCGCCGCCCTGGGCGGTGAAGGCGTCCACCGGCACGCCCTCGGGCCGCGGGTCCAGCCGCCGCTCGGCGTAGAGCAGCACGGCCAGCACGCCGGCCAGCAGGATCACGCCCTGCAGGAAGAGCGCGGGGCCGTCCAGCGCCACCGCGCCCATCGCGATCAGGCCGCTCTTGGTGGTGCCGTAGCCGTTGCCGGCCAGCACCAGCACCGCGGTGAAGGCCGCCGCCAGGCCGGCCAGCGCCACCACCACCTGGGCGGTCCAGCGCATCCGGCGGGGCAGGAAGGCCTCGGCCAGGATGCCGACCACGGCGGCGCCGAAGACGATCAGCATCGGCGAGAGCTGGCCGTACTCGATCTGCGGCGCCGGAATGCTCGCCGTGCCGCCACCGGCGGCGGCCATCCACAGGCTGTGGACATTGCTCACTTGGTCTCACCTCCGGCGGTGCCGGCCACCGGGTGGGCGGGGGCCGGGTCGGTCCTGTGGACCTGGGAGAGGGTGTCGGCCACCGCCGGGTTGACCAGGTCGGTGAGCGGCTTGGGGTAGACGCCGAGCACGATGGTCAGCGCGATCAGCGGCGCGGCCACCAGCAGCTCGCGCGCCTTCAGGTCGGCCATGCCGGCCACCTGCGGCTTGACCGGCCCGGTCATGGTGCGCTGGTAGAGCACCAGCACGTAGAGCGCGGCCAGCACGATGCCCAGGGTGGCCACGATGCCCAGCGCCGGGTACCGGGTGAAGGTCCCGACCAGCACCAGGAACTCGCTGACGAACGGGGCCAGGCCGGGCAGCGAGAGGGTGGCCAGGCCACCGACCAGGAAGGTGCCGGCCAGCACCGGGGCCACCTTCTGCACGCCGCCGAAGTCGGCGATCAGCCGCGAGCCGCGCCGCGAGATCAGGAAGCCGGCGACCAGCATCAGCAGCGCCGTGGAGATGCCGTGGTTGACCATGTAGAGCGTGGCGCCGCTCTGGCCCTGGCTGGTCATCGCGAAGATGCCCATGATGATGAAGCCGAAGTGCGAGATGGAGGCGTAGGCCACCAGCCGCTTGATGTCCTTCTGACCCACCGCCAGCAGCGCGCCGTAGAGGATCCCGATCACCGCGAGCACCAGGATCGCCGGGGCGAAGAACCGCGAGGCGTTCGGGAACAGGCCCAGGCAGAAGCGGAGCATCGCGAAGGTGCCGACCTTGTCGACCACCGCGGTGATCAGCACCGCGGTGCCCGGGGTCGACTCGCCCATCGCGTTCGGCAGCCAGGTGTGCAGCGGCCAGAGCGGGGCCTTCACCGCGAAGGCGAAGAAGAAGCCGAGGAAGAGCGCCCGCTCGGCGTTGGTGTTGATCACCAGCTTGCCGTCGGCGATCGCCCCGGTCAGGGTCTGCAGGTCGAAGGTGCCGAAGCCCTGGTCCTGCGCGACCACGTACAGCCCGATCACGGCCGCCAGCATCACCAGGCCGCCGAGCAGGTTGTAGAGCAGGAACTTCACGGCCGCGTAGGAGCGCTGCTTGGCCGAGTCCGGCCCGCCCGCCCGGTCGCCGAAGCCGCCGATCAGGAAGTACATCGGGATCAGCATGGCTTCGAAGAAGACGTAGAACAGGAAGACGTCGGTGGCCAGGAAGGAGAGGATCACCATCGCCTCGACGGCCAGGATCAGCGCGAAGAAGCCCTGGGTCCGGCGCTTGCGCTCGAACGTCTGGGCCTCGACCGCCCCCTCGGGGGTGGGTGCCGGGTCCGGGTCGTGCCAGGAGGCCAGCATCACCAGCGGCACCAGCACCGCGGTGAGCAGCACCAGCACCGCGCCGATGCCGTCCACCCCCAGCGAGAAGCTGATCCCGAAGGAGCGGATCCAGCTGTGGTGCTCGGTCAGCTGGTAGCGCGGGCCGCCGCTCCTGAACTGCGCGGCGACCACGCCGGCCAGCGCCAGGGTGGCGGCCGAGACGGCCAGCGCCACGGCCTTGGTGGTGCGCCGCCGGGCCTGGCTCGACCCGGCGGGCAGCGCGGCGGTCAGGACCGCCCCGGCCGCCGGGACGGCGCAGGTGACGGTGAGCAAGGCACTCATCGGTCAACCCCCTGACAGTCCATCGGAGTGTTCATGCCGACCTCATCAGGAGAGTGGTGGCGACCAGCACCAGCGTGCCGCCGAACATGGAGAGGGCGTAGGAGCGGACGTAGCCGTTCTGCAGCCGCCGCAGCCGGCCGGAGACGCCCCCGATGGTGGCGGCCAGCCCGTTGACGAAGCCGTCCACGCCCTTGATGTCGAAGTAGACCAGCGCCGCCGTCAGCGCGGATCCGGGGCGGACCAGCACGGCGTGGTTGAAGTCGTCCTGCAGCAGGTCGCGGCGGGCCGCCCGGGTGAGCGGCGAGCCGATCGGCGGGGTGACCGGCACCTCGCCGCGCCCGTACATCAGGTAGGAGACCGCGACCCCGGCGAGCATGCAGGCCATGGTCAGCCCGGTGATCACGCCGGTCGGCAGCGGCGAGTGGCCCTCGCTGTGCCCGGTGACCGGCTCCAGCCAGTGCAGGAAGGAGCTGTTCAGGCTGAACAGCCCACCGGCGAAGACCGAGCCGAAGGCCAGCAGGATCATCGGCAGCGTCATCGACTTGGGCGACTCGTGCGGGTGCGGGTCGTGGCCCTGCGCGTCCGGCTGCCAGCGCTTCTCGCCGAAGAAGGTCAGCAGCATCACCCGGGTCATGTAGAACGCGGTGACCGCGGCGCCGACCAGGGTGACCAGGCCGAGGATCCAGCCCTCGGAGCCGCCCTTGGCGAAGGCCGCCTCGATGATCTTGTCCTTGGAGAAGAACCCGGACAGCCCCGGGAAGCCGATGATCGCCAGGTAGCCGAGCCCGAAGGTGACGAAGGTGATCGGCATGTACTTGCGCAGGCCGCCGTAGTGACGCATGTTCACCTCGTCGTTCATGCCGTGCATGACCGACCCGGCGCCGAGGAAGAGCCCGGCCTTGAAGAAGCCGTGGGTCACCAGGTGCATGATCGCGAAGACGTAGCCGATCGGGCCCAGGCCCGCGGCCAGCACCATGTAGCCGATCTGCGACATGGTCGAGCCGGCCAGCGCCTTCTTGATGTCGTCCTTGGCGCAACCGACGACCGCACCGAAGAGCAGGGTGACCGCACCCACGCAGACCACCGCGGTCTGCGCGTCCGGCGCCAGGTTGAAGATCACGTTCGAGCGGGTGATCAGGTAGACGCCGGCGGTCACCATGGTGGCCGCGTGGATCAGCGCGGAGACCGGGGTCGGGCCCTCCATCGCGTCGCCGAGCCAGCTCTGCAGCGGCACCTGGGCCGACTTGCCGCAGGCCGCCAGCAGCAGCATCAGCGCGATCGCGGTGAGCTTGCCCTCGCTCGCCTGGTGCGCCGTGGCGAACACCCCGGAGAACGAGAAGTCGCCGAACTGGGTGAACATCAGCATGATCGCGATCGACAGGCCCACGTCGCCGACCCGGTTGACCAGGAAGGCCTTCTTGGCCGCGGTGGCCGCGCTCGGCTTGTGCTGCCAGAACCCGATCAGCAGGTACGAGGCGAGGCCCACGCCCTCCCAACCGACGTACAGCAGAAGGTAGTTGTTCGCCAGCACCAGGATCAGCATGGCGGCCAGGAACAGGTTGAGGTAGCCGAAGAACCGGCGGCGGCGCTCGTCGTGCGCCATGTAACCCACCGAGTAGAGGTGGATCAGGGTGCCGACGCCGGTGATCAGCAGGACGAAGGTGATCGACAGCTGGTCCAGCTGGAAGGCCACGTCGGCCTGGAAGCCGGCCACCGGGATCCAGCTGAACAGCTTGGTGGTGACGGCCCGTTGATCGGCCGAGCGGCCCAGCATGTCGAAGAAGAGGACGAGCCCGAAGGCGAAGGAGAGCGCGGCGGCGAGCGTGCCCAGCCAGTGGCCGAACTTGTCGAGCGCCCGCCCGCCGAGCAGCAGCAGGGCAGCACCGGCCAGCGGCGCCGCGACTAGCAGCGGGATGAGAGAGTTCACCTGGGCCCCTACAGCTTCATCAGGTTGCTGTCGTCGACCGAAGCCGAGTGCCTGGTCCGGAAGATGCTCACGATGATGGCCAGGCCCACCACCACCTCGGCCGCGGCGACCACCATGGTGAAGAAGGCCAGGATCTGGCCGTCCAGGTTGCCGTGCAGCCGGGAGAAGGTGACCAGCGCCAGGTTGGAGGCGTTCAGCATCAGCTCCACGCACATGAAGAGCACGATGGCGTTGCGCCGGATCAGCACCCCGGAGGCCCCGATGGTGAACAGCAGGGCGGCCAGGTAGAGGTAGTTGACCGGATTCACTCTGCCTCCTCCGGGTTCTGACGGTGTGTCTGCTCACCCGGCACGGTCTCCAGCGCGCCCCGCTGCTGCGGCGGCGCGGGCCGCTCGGAGGAGGGGCGGCCGAGCCACTCGGCGGTGCTGTTCTCCAGCTCCGCCATCCGCTCCAGCATGGCCCGGCTGACGTCGCGGACCTGGCCGCGCTCGCGCAGCGTGCTCATCACCGAGTCCTCGCTGATGGTGCCGTCCGGCAGCAGGGCGGCGATGTCCACCGCGTTGTGCCGGGCGTAGACACCGGGCGCCGGCAGCGGCGGGACCTGCACGTTGTCCCGGATCCGCCGGGCGGCCAGCTCGCGCTGGGTGCTCGGGGCCTGCACGTGCTCGCGGTGGGTCAGCACCATCGCGCCGATCGCGGCGGTGATCAGCAGCGCACCGGTGACCTCGAACGCCCAGACGTACTTGGTGAAGATCAGCCGGGCCAGGCCCTGCACGTTGCCCTCGGCGTTGGCCTCGGCCAGGCCGGTGAAGTGGCCCAGCTTGGCGTTGGCGATGCCGGCGATCAGCAGCACCCCGAAGCCGAGGCCGCAGAGCACCGCGGCCACCCGCTGGCCCTTGAGCTGCTCCTTGACCGAGTCGGCACTGGAGACGCCGACCAGCATCACCACGAAGAGGAAGAGCATCATGATCGCGCCGGTGTAGACCACGATCTGCACCACGCCCAGGAAGACCGCGCCCTGGGCCAGGTAGCAGACCGCCAGCGCCAGCATGGTGGCGGCCAGGCAGAGCGCGCTGTGCACCGCCTTGCGCAGCAGCAGCATGCCCAGCGCGCCGCCCACGGCGATCACCGCGAGCACCCAGAACTGGACCGCCTCGCCGGTGGAGGTCATGAGGTCACCTCGCTCTCGTGCTGCGGCTGGGTGACCGTGCCGGGCGCGGCCTCGGTGACCTCGCCGCGGTAGTAGGCGCCCTCGTCGGTGCCGGGGGGCATCGCGTGCGGCGGCGCCACCATGCCCTCGGTGAGGCCGGCCAGCAGCTGCTCCTTGGTGAAGATCAGGTCCTTGCGCGAGGAGTCGGCCAGCTCGTACTCGTTGGTCATGGTGAGCGCGCGGGTCGGGCAGGCCTCGATGCACAGGCCGCACAGGATGCAGCGGGCGTAGTTGATCTGGTAGACCGCGCCGTACCGCTCGCCCGGGGAGTAACGCTCCTCCTCGGTGTTGTCGGCGCCTTCCACGTAGATCGCGTCCGCCGGGCAGGCCCAGGCGCACAGCTCGCAGCCGACGCACTTCTCCAGCCCGTCCGGGTGCCGGTTCAGCTGGTGGCGTCCGTGGAACCGGGGCGCGGTGGGCTTCTTCTGCTCGGGGTACTGCTCGGTCAGCCGCTTCTTGAACATGGCCTTGAAGGTCACGGCGAAGCCCGCGGCCGGTCCCAGCATCGACGGCTTGTCGTCGGAGGTGGGCATCCCGGTTCAGCTCCCTTCGGACTGGTTGGCGCCGTTGAGCGCATCCTGCAGGTCGTCGGCCGGCGGCTGGATCCGCGGCACCCGGCTGCGCCGGCGGGGCACCGGCGGCAGGTGCTGGCCGGGCAGCGGCGGGACGGGGTACCCGTCCGCCATCGGGTCGAACTCGGCGGTCGCCGAGGGTGTCCGGAGCCCCTGCTCCGCCTTCCCCGGCTCCTTCTTGCGCAGCACGTCCCAGACCAGCGAGAGCAGCAGCAGCGCACAGACCGGCGCTCCCACGTACAGCACCACGTCGCCGAAGCCGTAGCCCTGGTTGCGCAGTGCCCGGACGCTGGCCACCATCACCAGCCAGACCAGCGAGACCGGGATCAGCACCTTCCACCCGAGCTTCATGAACTGGTCGTAGCGCAGCCGGGGCAGCGTGCCGCGCAGCCAGATGAAGAAGAAGAGCAGCAGCTGGATCTTGAGGACGATCCAGAGCATCGGCCACCAGCCGTGGTTGGCGCCGGCCCAGAAGGTGGAGATCGGCCACGGGGCCCGCCAGCCGCCCAGGAAGAGGGTGGCGGCGACCGCCGAGACGGTGACCATGTTGACGTACTCGGCCAGCATGAACATCGCGAACTTCAACGAGCTGTACTCGGTGTTGAAGCCGCCGACCAGCTCGCCCTCGGCCTCGGGGAGGTCGAACGGCGCCCGGTTGGTCTCGCCCACCATCGCGATGATGTAGACGATGAAGGAGACCGGCAGCAGCACCGCGAACCAGGTCGGCTGCTGCTTCTCGACGATCTGCGAGGTGGACATCGAGCCGGAGTAGATGAACACCGCGGCGAACGACAGGCCCATCGCGATCTCGTAGGAGATCATCTGCGCCGAGGAGCGCAGGCCGCCGAGCAGCGGGTAGGTCGAGCCGGAGGACCAGCCCGCCAGCACGATGCCGTAGATCCCGACCGAGGCGGTGGCCAGGATGAAGAGCAGCGCCACCGGCAGGTCGGTCAGCTGCATCGGGGTCCGGGTGCCGAAGATGGAGATCTCGTTGTCGGCCGGGCCGAACGGGATCACCGCGAAGGACATGAAGGCCGGGATCGCGGCGACCACCGGCGCCAGCACGAAGACCACCTTGTCGGCCTTGGCGACCACCAGGTCTTCCTTGAGCGCCAGCTTCACGCCGTCGGCCAGCGACTGCAGCAGACCCCAGGGGCCGTGCCGGTTGGGGCCGATCCGCAGCTGCATCCAGGCGACGACCTTGCGCTCCCAGACGATCGCGATCAGCACCGTGCCGACCAGGAAGGCGAAGCAGAACACCGCCTTCAGCAGCACCAGCCACCACGGGTCGCGGCCGAAGTAGCCGAGCGTCTCGTAGGCGGCGGCGATCGGCACGTCAGCGACGTATCCCATCACTCCTCCTCCCCCGCGGGGGCGATGGTCACCAGGTGACCGACCGTGGTGCCGAGCCGGCGGTGGATACCGCCCTCGGTCGAGTTGACCGGCAGCCAGACGGTGCGGTCGGGCAGCTCGGGGTGGATCTGCAGCGGCAGCACCAGCGAGCCGGCCGGACCGGAGACCCGCAGCCGGTCCGCGGCGCCGATCTCGGCGGCCGTGGTCGGCGAGAGCCGGGCCACCGCCGGGTGCCGGGTGCCGGCCAGGTGCTCGTCGCCCTGCTGCAGCGTGCCGCGGTCCAGCAGCTGCCGCCAACCCGCCAGCACTGCCTGCCCGTTGGCCGGGCGTGGCAGCGGGGCGGGGTGACCGGCGGGGGCCGCCGGGCGGTCGCCGTCCCACGGGGTGAAGGCGTTCAGCTCGCGGCGGGCGGCGGTGACGTCCGGCAGCCCGATGCCGCGACCGAGCGCCTCGGACAGCATGTCCAGCACCCGCAGGTCGCCGGAGAGGTGACGGCCCATCATCTGGTCCGGCTTCAGCGCGGCCTCGAACAGCCGCACCCGGCCCTCCCAGTCCAGGAAGGTGCCGGCCTTCTCGGCCACCGCGGCCACCGGCAGCACCACGTCGGCCTGCTCGGTGACGGCGGTGGGCCGCAGCTCCAGCGCGACCACGAAGCCCGCCCGGGCCAGCGCCTCGTCGGCCAGCTGCGGGTCCGCCAGGTCGTCCGGGTCGAGGCCGCCGATCACCAGCGCGTCCAGGTCGCCGGCCGCGGCGGCGGCCAGGATCTGGCCGGTGTCGCGGCCGAGCCGGGCCGGGAGGTCGGCGACGCCCCAGGCGGCGGCCGCCTCGGCCCGGGCGGCCGGCACGGTGACCGGGCGCCCGCCGGGCAGCAGGCCCGGCAG
>NZ_JBHYKG010000030.1:29459-43529 GCF_042741245.1 Kitasatospora sp. NPDC058965 | reverse complement strand
GACCGCCGCCGCGCTCGCGGTGACGCGGCCCACCCGCTGCGCCGGTGCGGGGGCGCGCGGGGCGGCGCACGCTGGGAGGCTTGGACCCGACCGGGCGGGCGGTCCGGTCACCGGCTCCGGCCGGGGCCGGCCGACCGCCGCGCCCCTCGCAGGAGGCCACCATGCCTGCCGCCCGGCCCAGCGAATCCCCGCTGCCGACAGTGCCCGCCCCCACCCCCACCGAGACACCCGAGTGCGAGGCGTCGACCTGCCACGGCATCTCGATCCCGGAATCCGTCGAACTCCACACCGCCTGGCCCAGTTGGATACCGCTGGCCGTGATCGCGCTCATGGTGGTCAGCTGCGCCGGGTTCGCCGTCGCGCGCATCGCCGGTTGGTGACACCGCAGTTGCGGCCGGGGACGCCCCCGCACGAGCGGGGACGGCTCGCCGCACGGCGCTCCGGGAGGGCGCTCGGGCCCGCCGGAGGGGCCCGTGCGGAGCAGGGCGGGGCCGGCCGACCGGCGCGCGCACCCTCGCCCCGGTGGCCCTGAACTGCCGTGCGAGACTGACCGGGTGCCCGGTACCCACCGCTTCCGTACGGCCGCGCTCCTCGCCGCCGTGACCACCGTCCTCACCCTCGCCGGGTGCGGCACCGAGCCCGGCGGCGACGCGCAGGCCGCGTTCGTCAGCGGGAGCGGCGGGCTCGACACCGTGCCCCCGGCGGGCCGTCGGCCCGCGCCGGCGATCAGCGGGAACGATCTGGAGGGCCGGCCGGTCTCGTTGCAGGGGTTCGCCGGGAAGGTCGTCGTGGTCAACCTCTGGGGCTCCTGGTGCTCGGCCTGCCGGGCCGAGGCGAAGGGCCTGGAGCTGGCCTTCGAGAAGTACCGGGACCAGGGGGTCCAGTTCCTCGGGATCAACACCCGGGACACCGACGTGACCAACGCCGAGCAGTTCGAGTCCGGCCACGGGATCGGCTACCCGAGCATCTTCGATCCGGACGGCACCCAGATCCTCAAGTTCCCCAAGGGCTCGCTGAATCCGGAGGCCCTTCCGACCACCCTGGTCGTCGACCGGCAGGGCCGGCTCGCCGCGCGGGCGATGAAGGCGGTGTCGGTGGACGACCTGGACGCGCTGATCTCGCCACTGCTGGCGGAGCACTGAGGCCGCCCGCCGGCCGGCGTCACCAGCGGGCGGGCGGCCGGCGTCACCAGCAGGCGGGCGGTCGGCGTCACCAGCGGGGGTGCACCTGCGCCCGGAGCCGGTCGTCGTACAGCGCCCGCACCGCCGCGAGCGTGCTCTCCGGCAGCGGTGCCAGGGCCGCTGCGCTCGCGTTGTCGCGGGCCTGGGCGGGGTTGCGGGCGCCGGGGATCACCGTGCTGACGCCGGGCTGCTGGATGATCCAGCGCAGTGCCGTCTGCGCCGCGGTGGCGCCCTCGGGGGCGAGGCCCGCGAACGCGGCGGCCGCCTCGACACCGGTGGCGTAGTCCACGCCGGAGAAGGTCTCGCCCTGGTCGAAGGCCTCCCCCTGCCGGTTGTAGTTGCGGTGGTCCTCGGCCGCGAACGTCGTCTGCGCGGTGTACCGGCCGCTGAGCAGGCCGGAGGCCAGCGGGACGCGGGCGATGATGCCCACCCCCGCCTGCTGCGCGGCGGGCAGGACCTGCTCCAGCGGCTTGAGCCGGAATGCGTTCAGGATGATCTGCACGCTCGCCACGCCCGGCCGGGCGAGGGCGGTCAGCGCTTCCGCGCAGGTCTCGACGCTGACCCCGTACGCGGCGATCCGCTCCTCGTCCACCAGGGTGTCGAGCGCGTCGAAGACCTCGTCGGAGGAGTAGACGGGGGTGGGCGGGCAGTGCAGCTGCACCAGGTCGAGCCGGTCCGTGCCCAGGTTCTCGCGGGAACGGTCGGCCCAGGAGCGGAAGTTGGCGAGGGTGTAGTGCTCCGGCCGCTGCTCGACCCGGCGGCCGAACTTGGTGGCGACGAACAGGTCGCTGTCCGGACGGTCCTTCAGGAAGCGTCCGATCAACCGCTCGCTGCGGCCGTCGCCGTACACGTCGGCGGTGTCGAAGAAGGTGACGCCCGCCTCCACGGCGGCGTCCAGGACGGCGAGGGCGTCGCTCTCGCGGACCTCTCCCCAGTCGGCACCGAGCTGCCAGGTGCCGAGGCCGACGACGGAGACCGGACGGCCGGTACGGCCGAGTACGCGCTGTTCCATGCGGCGATCGTCCCATCCCGGCCGGGCGGGCGCCGCGGAGCCCCTCCGCCCCGCGTGTCCGCACCGCCCCGCGGGTCCGCATCACGCCGCCTGCCTGCGCCGCGCCGTCTGCCCGCACCGCGCCGCCCCGGACGGTGGAGGCCGCCCGCCGCGGGCGCGGCCTCCACCGTCGGACGACCGCCCGGCCGCAGCCGTCAGCCGGCCCGGTCCTGCGGCCGGGCGGCCCGGTCCTCGTCCGGTTCGAGACCCTCCGCCTCGACACCCTCCAGCGCCGCCACCACGCTGAGGCCGGCGCCGTCCTCGGCGTCCCGCAGTTGCGCGAGCACCTCCTCGCGATCGCTCAGCAGCACGGTGAGGATCCGGCGGGCCGACCTGAGCAGCTCCGACACGTCCGCACCGGCCAGGCTGTACAGCACCGTGCCGCGCTCACGAGTGGACACCACGATGCCCGCGCGCTTGAGCACCCCCAACTGCTGGGACAGGCTCGATGCCTCGATCCCCAGGTCCGCCAGCAGACTGCGCACCGGCAGCGGCCCGCCCTGCAGCAGCTCCAGCACCCGGATCCGCACCGGATGGCCCAGCATCCGGAAGAACTCCGCCTTCACCTCGTACAACGGACGACGCATCAGACCTCCAACGAGCTCTCGATGCGCTTCAGCCGGTGCCGCGCCATCGCCAGGTTGGCCCGCCCGCGGTCCAGCGCCAGGTACAGGAACAGCCCCTTGCCGGTCCGCGACGTCAGCGGGCGGATCAGGTGGTACTGACCGCTCAGCGTGACCAGCACGTCCTCGATCCCGTCGTCCAGCCCGAGCATCTCCATCGTGCGCATCTTGGCCCGCACCAGATCGGTGTTGCCCGCCGCGGCGACCGCGAGGTCCAGGTCGCGCCCGCCGCCCATCACCCCCAGCGCCATCCCACTGCCGTAGTCGACCAGCGCCACTCCCAGGGCGCCCTCGATCGTCATGGCTTCCTTCAGTGCAATCTCTGTCTCTGCCATGCCCGAGACGGTAGAACTCCCACCCGGCCGGAAAAACGGGAATTTCAAAAACCTGCAACTCGACGAACCACAAGCCCTAGGATGCGTGCCCCCGTGGCGGGTTGTGGCGTGACCCGGGCCGGACAGCTGCCCGCACTGTCGGTGCGCGGACCTACGGTTGCTCCGTGATCGATCCTCAGCTCCCGCACACCGACCCCCAGCACCTCCTCGCCGCCGCGGCCGCGGGTGAACTCCCCCTGACGACCCCGCTGCCGGCGGGTCGCCTCGTCGGGTCCCGTGCGGCCGACGGCGACGCGCCGCCCGTCCTGTGGCTGAGCGACGGACCGGCGACCGCGGGGCTCTGGGCGGCGCTGCACAGCGAGCGGCACCGGACCGGCCTGTGGCCACTGCTCCTGCTCGGCCTCGACGACACCCCGGCCTTCCGCCCCTGGCAGTCGCAGGAGTTGTCTCCGCAGGACATGTCCTCCGCCGACGAGCACGATGCCGCCGTGCTGCTGAAGGACTGGTGGGCGGAGGTGGCCGCGTGGGAGACCGACGATCCGGAGGAGGCCGAGGAACGGCAGGAACTCGTGGCGCCCTTCGGCCCCGTCTGGCCCGGTCTCGCGCCCGCCCCGACCGGGGGCGGCGACCCCGACGCGACGGCGCGCTCGGTCGCGACCCAACTGCTGCGGGCCCGGCCCGGGATGCGGATCGGGCTCGTCCCGGCCACCGACGGCGCGCAGGCGCTGGCGACCTGCGGGTGGAGCGGACCGCTGAACCACGAGGCGGACACCGGGAAGATCGCCAGTGTCCTCCGCAGCTGGGAGCACCGGTTCGGGGCCCAGGTGGTCGGCGCCGGCTTCGACACCCTCTACCTCAGCGTGGCGGCCCCGCCCACCAGCCCGGACAGCGCCCTGCTGATCGCGGCCGAGCACCTCGCCCTGTGTCCGGACAACATCCTGCAGGGCGATGCCGAGACGCTGGCCGAGTACGCCGACGACCTGGTCGACGAGGACCTGTGGGCATTGTGGTGGGACTGACGCCAGGCGCGCAGCCCCGCCCCTCTACCCGGCGAGGAAGAACGCCTTGAGCCGGTCGGCCACGGCCCGCGGGTCGCCGTGCGGATTGCGCCGCCGGTCGACGTTCCAGGCGGCGGCGTGGTCGAGGCCGGCGAGTTCGACGCGCCGGACGTCGGGGACGACCTGCTCCAGCCGGTCGAGGGTGCGGGCCAGGTAGGCCGGGCTCTTGCTGCCGCCGAGCAGCAGGACGGGCTGGGTGAGGGTGCCGAACGTCGGGAGCGAGCCGTCCATGGACCTCACGACGGCGACGTCGTACGGGAAGGCCCGGGCGAGGTCCGCCATCGGGGCGTAGCCGCCGGTGCCCTGCTTCGCCTCCTGCTTCATGATGCCGCCGACCGCGCGCTTGACCAGCCGGTCCGGCACGGCGCGCAGCAGGGCCGGACCGAACTCGGCCATCTTCATGCCCGCCACCAGCATCCCGGCCAGGTCGCCGGCCTCGGCGTAGGCGTCGAAGCGTGCGAGGCCGCCGCGGGGGAGGCCGTCGGGGAAGACGGCCGGCTCGTAGAGGGCCAGCCTGGTCAGCCGCGGCAGCGCCAGGGCCGCTTTGAGGGCGATGTCGGCACCCGAGCTGAGGCCGAACACGTGGTGCGCGCCGGTGGCCCGGAGCACGGCGTCGAGGTCGCGGACGTCGTCGTCGGGCGTGTAGTCGGGGCTGTACGGCCGCGGGCTCAGCCCGCGGCCGCGGCGGTCCGGGACGACGACGGTGAACGCGTCGGCGAGCGCCTCGGCCAGCTCGCGGAACGAGTACGCGGTCCCCATCGCGCCCTGGACCAGGACGAGGGCCGGGCCGCTGCCGAGTCGCTCGAAGCCGATCCTGGTGCCGTCGCTGGATACGGTGTGATCGACCGCCGGTGCGCTGGAGAGCATATGTTCTTCCGTTCCGGTATATTTCCACTTCGGTAGTACGTACTATGGGGCAGCATGGAGCAGCTTTCAACCCGACCCGAGTCCCTCGACGCGTCCGTCGCGCGCATGGCGGGCCTGTGGGAGGTGCTGATCAGTCAGGCGGTCCTGTTCAACGAGGGGGTCGCCAAGGCACTCGGACTCAGCACGGTCGACCTGCAGACCTTCGCCGTCATCTCGCGCAACGGCGGGCCGATGACGCCGACCGAGGTGGCCACCCGGACCGGCCTGCCGGCCAGCACCACCACCCGGGTCCTCGACCGGCTGGAGCAGGGCGGCTACGTCGTGCGCAGCAGCGTCCCGCACGACCGCCGCAAGACCGCCGTCGAGGTGGTCGGGGCGAAGGCGGCCGAGATCGCGCAGCACTACACCGGCAAGGTGGACCAGCTCCGGCGCCTCAACGCCAAGCGGACCGAGGCCGAGCTGGCCGTGGTGCTCTCGTACCTCGAGGAGCTCGCAGCCGACGGCTGAATCCGGTCCGGCGCACGGCCCTCGCAGATCAGGACCCCGGGCCCCTCCCCCGCGGCGCACCGGGTGCTCTACGCTCTCCGCATTCGAATGATCGTCACATCACGGGGAGAACAGCTTCATGACCGCGCTTCAGCCTGCCGAGATCAACGGGATCGTCACCGAGGCGGCTCGCCTGACCCGTGAGAAGTACGTCTTCCCCGAGATCGGCGAGCAGCTCGCCGAACTGCTCACCGACCGGCTGGCCGACGGCCGCTACCACCGCGCGGAGGACCCCGAGGCGCTGGGCAGCCTGGTCACCGAGGACCTGCAGTCGGTCAACGCGGACCGGCACCTGCGGCTGAAGTTCCACCGGGAGGCGGTGCCGGACACCGAGGACGGTGCCGTGCTGGCCGAGCTCCACCGCGAGGCCGACCTCTCGCTCGGCGGGGTCCCGCTGGTCGAGCGGCTCGGCGGCGGCGTGGCCCGGCTGGAGCTCGCGCCGATCATCTTCCCGCTGGGCCTGGCCGTCGAGCCGCTGACGGCCGGCTTCGCCCTGGTCGCCCGGGCCGAGGCGCTGATCATCGACCTGCGCGCCTGCGTGGGCGGCCACCCGGAGGCGGTCGCCCACCTGAGCGGCTACCTGCTCGACGAGCCCACCCACCTGACCACCCTGTACGACCGCGAGGACGGCGAGTACCGCCAGCTGTGGAGCCCGGTGCACGTGCCCGGTCCGCGGTTCGGCGGCGAGAAGCCGCTGTACCTGCTGATCAGCAAGCGGACCTTCTCCGGCGCCGAGGCGATGGCCTACGACCTGCAGCAGCAGGGCCGCGCCGTGGTGGTCGGCGAGCGCAGCGGCGGCGGCGCCAACCCGCGCCAGGGCTTCACCCTGCACCCCCACCTGGAGGCCACCATCCCGGTCTCGCGCTCGATCAACCCGGTCACCGGCACCAACTGGGAGGGCGTCGGCATCACCCCCGACATCGAGACCGACCCCGCCGAGGCGCTCGGGGTGGCGCACCGGGCCGCGCTGGCCGACGTGGTCCGTCGCGGCGCCGGCACCCCCTCCGCGGCCGAGGCCCAGCGCCTGCTCGACGGCGTCGCCGAGCCGGTCGCCGACGGGCAGCCGATCTGATCCGCAGCCCCTCTGACGGGCAGCCGGTCTGACGCCGGCCGGCCGGCGGACGGCGGAGGCCCGCTGCCGGGGTCTCAGCACGCGTGCGGCGGGCCCGTGCCGCCGGCCCGTTGCGCCGGACCCGCCGTCACCTGCCGGTCCGGGCCACCCCGTTGATCAGCGCGCGGAAGGTCCAGGCGAGGCGGTCCTCGGGGCGGCCGGACACCAGGTCGTCCGCGGCCTCGGTGATCCGCGGGTAACGGACCGGGTCGGCCTGCTGCAGGGCCCGGACCATCGCGGTGTGCTCCGCGTCGGCCGCCGCGCCGGTGCGGGCCGAGTGCTCGGCGGCCGTGGCGGTCGCCGTCTGGAGCAGCACGTCCACGCCCCAGGCCGCCTGCGCCCGCGGCACCCCGCCCTCGTGCAGCAGGGTGAGCACCGTCTCGACCAGCGCCAGGTAGTGCGGCCCGGCCGGGCGGGCCAGTAGCGCCGAGTGCGCCAGCGCGGGGTGCCGGAACAGCACCCGGGTGTAGGAGACCAGCACCGCGCCGAGCCGCGCGCGCCAGTCGCCCGCCTGCTCGGCGGCGGGCGTCAGGTCCACGGTGCCGAGGTGGTGCTCCAGGATCGCGGCGTGCAGCTCCGCCGTGTTCGCGACGTAGACGTACAGCGAGGCCGGGCCGGTGTCCAGCTCCTGGGCGAGCCGGCGCATGGTGACCCGCTGCAGCCCTTCGGCCTCCATCAGCCGCACCGCCGCGTCGACGATGCCGCGGTGGGTGAGGGCGGGTTTGGCGGGACGTTCGCGGCGGCTGCGCGGCCTCGGTTCGGTGCTCTCCACGGGTCCAACCTATCGAGCGGCGGCGGCGCCCGGCGCGAACAGGTCCAGCAGCGCGGGGACCGGGGCCGGCCCGAACATCGTCTCCAGGCTGCCGGCCGACTCCGCCGCGGCCGCCGCGGCCCGCTCGAACATCGCCTCCTCGTGGGCGACCAGCGCCGCCGCCGGGTCGCCCGGGTGCGCCAGCAGGGCGAGGGCCAGCTCCGCGCCGTCCTGCATCGCCAGGTTGGCGCCCTCGCCGGCGAACGGGGACATCAGGTGCGCCGCGTCACCGAGCAGCGTCACGCCCGGGGTGTGCGCCCAGCGGTGGCCCACCGGCAGCGCGTGGATCCGGCGCAGCGTCAGTTCGCCGTCGGCGTCGGAGAGCAGCGCGCGCAGCTCCTCGCTCCAGCCGGCGAAGGCGTCGAGCGCGGCGGTGCGCAGCGGAGCGCCGGCCAACCCGGCCGCCCACTCCTCGGGGGCCTTGACCGCGGCGTAGACGTGGATGCTGCCGTCCGGCTCGCGGTGGGCGAGGAAGCCGCAGCCGCCACCGAGGGCGAGGAAGAAGCCGCCGCCGATCAGGTCGGTGGCACGGGGGTGACGGGCCGGCGCGTCGTGCAGGTCCGCCTCGACGAAGGAGATGCCGGTGTAGGCGGGCACGGCGTCGGAGAGCAGCGGGCGCACCTTCGACCAGGCGCCGTCCGCGCCGATCAGCAGGTCGGTGGTGAGCGCGCTGCCGTCGGCGAAGTCCACCCGGTGCCGCCCGCCGGCCAGCGGCGTGACGGCGGTGGCCTTGCGGCCCCAGTGGACGGTACCGGCGGGCAGCGAGCCCAGCAGCAGGGCGCGCAGGGCGCCGCGGTCGACCTCGGGGCGGCCGCCGGTCCCGTCGTCCTCCTCGGCGTGGTGCACGGTGCCGTCCGGGCCGAGCAGGCGCACGGCCTGGCCGCCCGGGTGGATCAGCTGCTCGAACTGCTCGTGCAGGCCGGCGGCGCGCAGCGCCTGCTGGCCGGACTCCTCGTGGATGTCGAGCATCCCGCCCTGGGTGCGGGCCGCGGCGGAGGGTTCGAGGTCGAACACGGCGGCGTCCAGCCCGTGCACGTGCAGCACCCGGGCGAGGGTCAGCCCGCCGAGGCCGCCGCCGAGGATCGCGAGCGGGTAGTGGGGCGTGGTGGTGGTCATGGCCGGCTCCTTCGGTCGTCGTGGCTTCCCTGTCGAGCGTAACGAACATGTTCGTGACGAACAAGTTCGTCATGCTCGACGAGGCCGCCCGCCGTGACCCCCCGGACCGCGGCCGGCCGATAGGCTGCCGCCGCCGAAGGAATCCAGGGGGTGGGGGCACCATGAGTCGACCAGTGCTGTTCCTCGACGTCGACGGGCCGCTCAACCCGTACGCGGCCAAACCCGAGCGGCGACCGGCCGGCTACACCACGCTCCGGATCCCCGAGCGGCCCGACGCCTCCGGCGCGGGCCGTCGGCGCCCGCTCAGGCTCTGGCTCGACCCCGCCCACGGACCGGCACTGCTGGCGCTCGACTACGAGCTCTGCTGGGCCACCAGTTGGATGGACGACGCCAACCGGTGGATCGCCCCCGTCCTCGGCCTGCCCGAGCTGCCGTTCGTCGACTTCGGCGACGCCCTGCTGACCGAGCGGCCGGACGGCGTGCACTGGAAGACGGACCCGCTGCTGGCCCACGCCGCCGGCCGACCGTTCGCCTGGGTGGACGACGAACAGGGCGACGCCGACCACACCCACGTCTCCGCCCGCCACCCGGCACCGGCCCTGCTCCACCACGTCGACCCGCGCATCGGGCTGCGGGCGGACGACTTCGCGGCGCTCACCGCCTTCGCGGACTCCCTCACCCCGACCCGGACCGGGCACGGGCCGACCTTAGGCCACGACGCGTGACGCTCGTCGGGCTTGCCAGGTGGTTCCTGGCACGCGGCAGCCGGGGACGGCTGGTCGTCCTGCTGCTCGCCAACGGGGCGGTGGCGGCCGGGGCGATCGCACTCGTCCCCGCACGGTACGCGTTCGTCGCCATGGGCCCGATGATCGCAGTGAACAGCGTGCTCATCCGCCGCTGGTCGAACCCGCGGGCGGCGGACGGCGAGGAGAAGCCGCGGGGCGCGGGCGACTGATGGTGGACGCCGAGGCGGAGCCGCGGGGCGCCGGCGACTGACGGCACAGGACGGAACCGCACGAACCGCAGGCACCGTCCACCCCACGGCGACGCACGAGGTCGCCGTGGATCACGGAGGAGTGCAGCACATGACGAGTACGGCCACCCGCTACCTCTACCTGGTGCGCCACGGCGAGGCGTTGCCGGACGAGAGCGGGCTCTCGGCGAACGGACGCCGCCAGGCCGACCTGCTCGGCCGCCGGTTGGCCGGCCGCCCGATCGCCGCGGTGCACCACGGACCGCTCCCCCGGGCCGCGCAGACCGCCGCACTGATCGCCGCCCACCTGCACGGTGCCCCGGTGGCGGCCGCGGACTGCGCCGGCGACTACGTCCCGCACGTCCCCGACCGCGCCGAACTGCCCGCCGACTGCGCCGACCACCTGCTGCACTTCCTCTCCCGCACCACCCCGAGGAGCGCGAGCACGGGCCGGCGCTGGCGCGCGAGGCGGTGGCGCGGTTCACCGGACCCGTTCCCGGCGACCAGGACCGGCACGAACTCGTCGTCACCCACGCCTTCCTGATCGGCTGGCTGGTCCGCCACGCCACCGACGCCCCGCCCTGGCGCTGGCTCGGCCTCAACCAGGGCAACGCGGCACTGACCGTCATCCGCTACGCCCCGGGGCGGCCGTCCTCGGTGCTCGTCCACAACGACGTCCGGCACCTGCCCACCGAGCTGTGCTGGACGGGGTTCCCGCCCGAGCTGCGGGTGTGAGGCGCGGGCGCCAGCGGCCGCCGGCGCCCGGCCCGGGACGGTGCCGACCGCCCCGACGGGGCCTCAGTGCTGCGGCACGCGGGCGGCGGCCGCACGCCGCGGTACGGCGCCCACCACCGCGGTCCCGCGCCGCCCGAGCAGGTCCGCCACCACCTCCGCCGATGCGCGCGTGACCTCGGCGACGAACCGCGCCCGCCGCATTCCGAGCGACCGCAGCGCCCGGCCGTGGTCGACGGCGACGAACAGCGTGGCCCCCAGCAGCAGGGCGCACCAGCCGGCCACCGCCACCGGCTGCAGGACGGCGGGCAGTTCGGCGATCGACCGGCGCAGTCGCCGGCAGTGGAACGGGATGTGCCGCCGCTCGTCCGCCAGGATCCGGCCCGCCACCTGACTCGTCAACGGGTCGCGGACCCCGTCACGCACCGCACGGTAGTAGGTGACCGCGACGAACTCCGCGGTCAGCAGCACCATCAGCTCCAGCCGGAGCCCGAGCAGCCGGCGCACCGCAACGAAGGCCCGGTCGCTCCAGTGCCCGTCCAGCAGCGGCGCGCCCGCGGCGGCCAGCAGCCGGGCCAGCAGGCGGGCGTGGTTCTGCTCCTCGGCGATGAACAGGCGCACGGCGGCGGCGTACTCGGCATCGCCGGCCTGGTCGGCCTTGGCGATCAGGTTCCGCCCGTCACCGTCCTCGCCGACCTGGAAGCGCTGCAGGCTCGCCACCACGGCCTCGGGCAGTCGCGCGCCCGCCGACCAGTCCGGCTCCCCCGCCTCGGCCCGGCGCACGGCCTCGGCACGGAACTCCACGAGCCAGTCGGCGAATCCGTCCACGGTCATGCCACTCCCCTGCTCCAGTGTCCGAGGCGGGGAACCGGCCGGGCACGGCACCACGGCGCACGGCATCACGGCCCCACAGGGCACGCGCCGACGCTGGTGCGTCCCGCCCTTCGACGATCACAGTAGCGCAGACCTGAACGCGTTCAAATAGATGTTCTGAACGCGTTCAGTCCAGGCCGACGTTCGAGACAAGGCCGAACCCCCCTCACACCAGGCACCCGACCTGGTCGAGCGTCCAGGCGGAACGCTCAGCCAGATGGTTCCTCCCAAAGCGGACCGGCAGGCCATAGCGGCCATGGTTGGCAGACACCTCCATGAATAGCCGCGGCCATGGCCGGGAAAAGAGTCAGACCTCCTACAGGCAGGGAAACAGGCCGCAATTCTCTGCGGGCCGACCGCTGTACACCGACCCGCAGATTTGGAACCTGCAGATGGTCGCGCTAGATTGTGCGCATGACGACCAGTCAGGTGAAACGGGCTTTCAAGTTCCGCTTCTACCCGACCGATGCGCAAGCGGCTGAACTGGCGCGCACCTTCGGCTGCGTGAGATTCGTGTACAACAAAGCATTGGCAGCCCGGTCTGAAGCCTGGACGATACGCCGAGAGCGGGTGGGCTACAACGCGACGTCAGCGATGCTGACGGCATGGAAGAAGAGCGAGGAACTGGCATTCCTGGGCGAGGTCTCCTGCGTGCCCCTGCAGCAGGCGCTGCGGCACTTGCAGGGAGCGTTCGCCAACTTCTGGCGCAAGCGGGCGAAGTACCCGACGTTCAAGTCCAGGAAGAAGTCCCGCAAGTCCGCCGAGTACACAGCGTCCGCGTTCCGGTATCGGGACGGGCACCTCACGCTGGCGAAAATGGCCGATCCGTTGGACATCGTGTGGTCCCGGCCGCTCCCGCAGGGGCAGTCGCCGTCCACCGTGACCGTGTCACAGGACGCAGCCGGGCGCTGGTTCATCTCCCTCCTGTGTGACGACCACCCGTCGATGCCTGCGCCCGTCCATGCGGCGGTGGGCATTGACGTCGGGATCATCAGCCTGGTGACGCTCTCCACGGGAGAGCAGGTCATCAATCCGAAGCACGAGCGCCGTGACCGGGACCGGCTGGCCAGGGCCCAGCGGGAGCTCGCCCGCAAGGCCAAGGGCTCGAACAATCGCGAGAAGGCGCGCAGGAAGGTAGCCCGCGTCCACGCGAGGATCGCCGACCAGCGCCGGGACTTCCTGCACAAGCTCACTACTCGACTCGTCCACGAGAACCAAGTGGTCGTGATCGAGGACCTGACGGTCCGCACCATGCTCAAGAACGGCAAGCTGTCCCGGGCAATCTCGGACGCGAGCTGGAGCGAACTGCGAACCATGCTGGAGTACAAGACCGGCTGGTACGGCCGTGAGCTGATCACCGTCGACCGGTGGTTCCCCAGCTCCAAACGGTGCTCGGCCTGCGGCAGCATCCGCAACACGATGCCGCTGAGCGTCCGCGAGTGGACGTGCGACTGCGGTGCGGTCCACGACCGGGACGTGAACGCGGCGAAGAACATTCTGGCCGCCGGGCTGGCGGTTACTGCCTGTGGAGACGGTGCAAGACCTCAACGGAGCATTCCGGGCGGGCAGTCGTCGGTGAAGCAGGAAGTCGTCCCACCGCAACGCACACGCGCGGCGGCTCGGCCGCGAGGCTGAGGGGAATCCCCTCCTTCGGGCAAGGGGAGGAAGTCAACAACGACAACAGCGGCCAGTGCCTGGCCATCCCGGGCGCCAGCACCGCCACCGGCGCCCACGTGATCCAGTGGCCGTGCGGGACCTGGCCGGACCACTACTGGCACTGACCCCGGCGGGCGGCCCGACGCCGCCCGGTGGGTCCCCGCCGCACCACGCTGAACCGACGCCGACCGCTGTGCTGCAGCGGTCGGCGTCCGGCTGTCGGGCCCGGCCCGCCGGCCGTGGCCCGGTGCCGCGCCGGGGCCCGTACGGGCTCCGCTACCCCTGGCTGCTGCTCGGGGTGCACCACTCGGGCTTCACCGCGGCGGGCTTGTACTCGTTCTCGTAGTCGGCCTGGCTGCCGGCCTTGTCCACGAACCAGCCCTGGAAGTCGTTGTACCAGCTCGTCGGGGAGCTGAGGTAGCTGCCCAGGGCCTTGTCAATGGCCAGGCACTCCGCGACTTCGTCCGGACGCAGCGCGATGACGTACTCCTGGGGCTCCGACACCAGGCTGGAGGGGATGAACCGGTAGTCGGCGCCCTGGCTGGAGATGCTCAGACCGCGCAGGATGATGCCGTCGGAGACGAAGACCTCGTCCGGGTTCTGCTGCAGGTCCTTCAGGCAGTCCGCCGCGGTGGACCGGCCGAGCTTGTTGATCCCGCTGCCCGGGACGGCCAGTTGGTCGACCGCCTTGGCGGCGGTCGTGTCGTTCTCGTAGCAGACCGACAGACCGTGCAGGGTGGAGACCTGGGCCGCGGTCAGCGTGCTGTCCTTGCTGACCAGGACGCCGAGGTTGGTCTTCAGGTACGGTCCGGCGAAGATGTACGACTTCTGGCGCTCACTCGTGTAGGAGATCGCCGAGACGGCCAGCTGGATCGTGCGGTCGTCCAGCTTCTTCTGCCAACTGGAGACCGAGATCGGCGAGTACGTGATCTGGTAGCCGAGCAGGCCGTGCAGCACCGAGTTGGTCAGGGTCGGCTCGAAGCCGGTCGGTACGTCCGTCCCGGGCGACAACTGACTCACGTTCGGCTGGTCGTTCTTGAACCCCACGGTGACCCGGGCGCCGGAGGGCAGGGCGCTCGGCGCGGGCGGCGACGCACTGGCACTCGGGGACGCGGACGGGCTCGCCGTCGGGGAGGC
>NZ_JBHYKG010000030.1:0-29449 GCF_042741245.1 Kitasatospora sp. NPDC058965 | reverse complement strand
TCGGATGCGGGTCCGGCGCCGGCTTCCCGGTGCAGGAGGCGAGCAGCGCCACCAGCAGCGCCGTCGCCCACACCTGCGGGGGTCTGGTTCGTGAAGGGGTCAACCGCACGGCAGTCGCAATCTCTAGGCGTGGTAGAACCGGGCCAGCTGGATGTACGCGGTCACCTCGCAGCCGGGGGCCGGGGCGACGGTGAGCAACAGGTCGACCTGCTTGGCGTTGGGCGGGATCCGCACCGTGACCGCGTCCCCGCCGTGCGCCTTGGTGCCCGGCGGAGCGCCCGCGGCCCGCTCGGCGGGCCGGATGTCGCCCATCCGGCGCACCGAGAAGGTGGAGTCGGAGCAGTCGCCGGCATCGGGGTGCAGGTCCTCCAGCACCACGCTGATGTCCAGCCGGTTGAGCTGCTTGGGCACGCCGAGCCGGGCGGTGGCGGTGGTGGTCGGCTGGGCGGGGTCGGTGGGCCAGGCGATCTGGCCGGTCACGTCCACCGGCTGGTCGGCGAAGTACTCCTGGCCCCAGCGCCCGACGAAGAACGTGGTCACGGCGGCGAGCAGCAGTGCGGTCACGGCGTAGGCCGGGCGCAGGGTCCAGCGGTTGAAGGAGAGCACGCTGGTCGCCAGCAGGCCGCCGGCGGTGGCCACGAAGGTGCCGGCCGCCGTGCCGTCGGCGCCGAGGGCCACGGCTCGCCAGATGCCGAGCGCGCAGCCGGACAGCAGCACCACCGCGAACAGGCAGCCGACCGCCTCCTTGAACCAGGTCCGGGTGTGGCGGACCGGCTCCTGGGCGGAGCGGGGCGGGGCGGCGGGAGTCGCGGGAGGAGCGGGAGGAGCGGGAGTTGCTGGAGTGGCGGTGGGGCCGGGTTCACCCTGGGTCGATGCCATGCGCGCCAGTATTCGGGCGCCGGGGACCGCTCGTGGCCGTGTTCATCCAATCGAGATGGTTGGCCACCAACGAGGGTGACGGAGCGTCAGATCTTTGTCCGCTCCCCGGACCGCAGAGCGAACCGCGCGCACCTGCCGCACCCTCACAGCCGTCGTCCGCTCAGTGCAGAGCCATACATCGGGTCTATTTCTTAAAGGCAAACGGCATCTTGACGCGCATCAATCAACAATGGCTTGATGACAGGGCAGCAGCGTGGGAGCGCTCCCGCAGCTCACTCCCCGGGCTCTCCTGCCCTCGCTCCCCCCACGAAAGGCAGCCCCATGCTCAGACTGGTCTTACGCGCGGTCCGCACCGCCGGTGTCGCCGTCGTCCTCACGGCGGCCTCCCTGGTCCTCCCGGTGGCGGACGCCGGGGTGGCCCACGCCGGCACCACCATCTGCGACAAGTTCGGCAGTACGACCGTCTCCGGCGGCGCCTACGTCGTGCAGAACAACGAGTGGGGCGACACGATCCAGCAGTGCATCGACGTCGGCAACGACGGCTTCACGGTGACCACCGGCAACCACAACGTCGGCACCGGCGGCGCACCCGCCGCCTACCCCTCGATCTACGCGGGCTGCCACTACGGCAACTGCTCCACCGGCAACGGGCTGCCCCAGCAGGTCTCCGCCTTCGCCAACCCGCAGTCGAGCGTGAACTTCAGCACCACCGCCGGCTCCTGGGACGCGTCCTACGACATCTGGTTCGACACCCAGGCCAACCCCAGCGGGCAGAACGACGGCGAGGAGCTGATGATCTGGGCCAACCACTCCGGTCCGCCCGCTCCGTTCGGCAGCAAGGTCGGCACGGTGTCGCTGGAGGGCGCCGCCTGGGACGTCTGGTACGGGCGCCAGGGCAGCAGCCCCGCCTGGAACACCGTCTCCTACGTCCGCCAGCAGCCGACCAACGCCCTCACGGTCGACCTCAAGGACTTCACCAACGACTCCGCCGCCCGCGGCTACCTGCAGACCTCCTGGTACCTGACCAGCGTCCAGTTCGGCTTCGAGCCCTGGCAGGGCGGCCCGGGTCTGGCGGTCAACTCCTTCTCCTACACCGCGAACGGCAGCGGCGGCGGGGGCGGCGGGGGTGGGGGCGGCAGCAGCCGGATCGTCGGCCAGGGCAGCGGGCGCTGCCTGGACGACCAGAACGGGGGCACCGCCGACGGCACCGCGGTGCAGCTGTGGGACTGCTACGCCGGCTCGGGCAGCTGGCCGAACCAGCAGTGGACCCGCAACGGCGGCACCTTCGTCAACGGCACCTCGGGCAAGTGCCTCGACGTGGCCGGCGGCGCCACCGCCAACGGCACCCAGGTGCGCCAGTGGACGTGCAACGGCACCGGCGCGCAGCAGTGGCAGGTCAACTCCAACGGCACCGTCGTGAACCCGGCGTCCGGCCGCTGCCTGGACGCGGACGGGCAGGGCACGGCGAACGGCACCCTGCTGCAGATCTGGGACTGCTACGGCAGCGGCACCCAGTCCAACCAGGTCTGGGCGCTGAAGTAGTCCGGACCGCGCACCGCCCGTCCGGCGCGGCCGGGACCGACCGACCGCGCACCGCCCGTCCGGCGCGGCCGATCGAGCTCGGCCGCGCCGGACGCGGCGGCGTCAGGCGCTCTGCGCGCTGTGCAGCCGGGCGTAGGCGCCGTCGCTGCCCAGCAGTTGGGCGTGCGTGCCGGTCTCGCGGATGGTGCCGTCGCCCATCACCACGATCCGGTCCGCGGTGCGGATGGTGGACAGGCGGTGCGCCACCACCAGCACGGTCCGCCCGCGCACCAGGCGGGCCAGGGCCTGCTGCACCAGCTTCTCCGCCTGCGAGTCGAGCGCGGAGGTGGCCTCGTCCAGGACCAGGATCCGGGGATCGCGGATCAGCGCCCGGGCGATGGCCAGCCGCTGCTTCTGACCGCCCGACAGGCGCGCGCCGCGCTCCCCGACGAGGGTGTCGACGCCGTTGGGGAGGCGTTCGATGAACTCCAGCGCGTTGGCGTCGCGCAGGGCGGCCTGCACCGTCTCCCCGGGGACGGTGCCCAGGCCGTAGGTGACGTTCTCCCGGATGGTCCCCTCGAACAGGATGGACTCCTGCGGGACCACGGAGAGGAACTGCCGGTAGGAGCGCAGGTCGAGCTCCTCCATGTCCCGGCCGTCGAGCAGGATCCGCCCCTGGGTGGGCCGCAGGAACCCGATCACCAGGTTGAGCACGGTGGACTTGCCGGCTCCCGACGCCCCGATGAGGGCGACGGTCTCACCGGGCCGCACGCTGAGGGTGAAGTCCGAGACGGACGGGGCGTCCGCGCCCGGGTACTGGTGGCCGACGCCCTGGAAGTCGATCCGGCCGGTGACCGCGGCGACCTCGGCCTTGCCCGCGTTCTCCTCCAGGTCGGGGGCCTGCAGCACCTCGCCGACCGAGCGGACCGAGGCCAGCCCCTTGCCGAGCTGCGGGGCGAGGGTGAGCAGGGTGGTGACCGACCCGGTCAGCGCGGAGAAGTAGGCGCTGAGCATCACGACGGCGCCGGGGGTGACGTTCAGCCAGCCGTAGTAGGCCACCAGCGCGGAGCCGGCCAGGCAGCCGACGCCCATGGCGTTGAGCAGGATCCAGGCCAGCGAACCGAACCGGCCGTTCAGCAGGTCGAGGCGCAGGCCCTCGTCGAGCACCCGGCCCAGGGTCCGGTCGACCCGGCGCAGCGCGGTGCGCTCCAGGCCGTGCGCCCGGGTGATCGGGATCAGGCTGGTCATCTCGCCGATCCGGGAGGAGAGGTGCTCGACCTCGCGGCGGAAGGACTCGTTCTGGTGGCGCAGCCGTTCGCGCAGCCGCACCACCAGCAGGGCGCTGGCCGGGACGAGGACCAGGAAGACCGGCAGGAAGGCCGGGGTCTGCACGCCGATGACGACCAGTCCGCCGGTCAGGGTGGCGACGGCGGCCAGGCCGTTGTCGGCGGTCTGCTGGCAGGCGGTCTCGATGCCCTCCACGTCGCGGATCACCTTGGCCTGCAGCACGCTCGCGCTGACCCGGGAGTGGTAGCCGATGGACAGCTGCTGCATCCGGTGGCACAGCGCCGAGCGCAGCCTGGTGCCGGTGCGGCGGATCGAGCCGTGCATCCAGTGCACGTACAGCAGGTGCAGCGGCAGGTTCAGCAGCAGGATGGCCAGCAGCACGGCCGAGTTCCACCAGAGCACCGAGATGTCGCGGTGCTTGACCACCACGTCGACGATGTTGGCGGTGATCAGCGGCAGCAGCCAGACCGGCGCGTGCTTGAAGAAGAAGACGCCGACCGCCCCGAAGACCCGGGCGCGGTCGGGGCGGAACAGGAAGACGAGTGTGCGGACGGGGTGCTCGCCGCGGTAGCGGTGGCTGAGCGAACCGTCGGGCAGAGCCATCGGGCAACTCCAGGCTTGTGGGGTGAGCGAGGGTCCGGCCGCCCATCCTTCCAGCCTGCCCTGGGCGCGCTCCCACCGGTGGGGGTGGTCCGTGACGGCAGCAGTCGCCACCTGGTGAACACAAGAGGCCTCACCCGTCATGACAGGACGTCAGGGTGTGTGCGCAGCAGGTGCTTTGCGCACCCTCGCCGGGCTGGGCCGAACGGCGGAACCCCGGCGGCGGTGCGGCGAGGCGAACCGTCCGACGGCTGATCGCGGGGCCACGCTGCCGGAGTGCCCGGTGTTCGCCGGACAATCAGTTCGTACCACTACGGAGCTTCCTCATGAGCGAACAACACGGGCAGTGCCTCACAGGTCGCCGCATCGGCGCGTTCGGCACCAGTCTCCTCGCGGCGGCCACCCTCACGTGGTGGCCCGCAACCGCGTTCGCCGCCCCCGGCGACAACGGGGACGTGAAGATCCACCTGACCACCGAGTCGCAGACGGACGAGCGCGACGAACCGAAGGTCTGCGCCTTCTACCTGGCGGCCTTCAACTTCGACACCCTGACGCAGGTGTCCTGGACGATCAGTCAGCAGCCGCCCACCGGCAGCGCCCAGGTGCTCGCCGGGGACGTGACCCTCACCACCGGGGCGGGCCGTTCCGCGGACCTCTCCCTGCCCGACGGCCACTACAAGCTGGAGTGGACCTTCACCGGCGAGCACGGCAACGGCAAGCAGAAGGTCTTCGAGGTCAGCTGCGCCACGCCGTCGCCCAGTCCCAGTCCCACCCAGGTGGGCACGAACCCGTCCCCCGGCACGTCCCCGAGTCCCGTCGGCTCGACCACCGGCCCCGCTCCCAGCACGTCCGCCAGTTCGACCACGACCGGCGGCTCGGGCCCGAGCGCGGGCGGAACGCCGTCGCAGGCCGGCCCGGGCGCTCCGGGCACGGGGCCCGGCAGCGCGCCGGTCGGCTCCGTCGCGGCCGGCGCCGGCGGCTCGGTGCGGACGCCGAACGCGGCGCAGATCGTCGCCGGCAGCGCCCTGATCGCGGCCTCCGGCTGGCTCGCGGTCCGTGCCCGTCGGCGCGCGCGGCGCGATGACGCCCGCTGAACCACGGCACCGGCGCGGCGGTGCCCGGCTGCTGGCCGGCGCCGCCGCGGCAGCGCTCCTGTGCGGCGGCTGGCTCCTGCACGAAGGCACCAGCACCTCCCACCCGCCGCAACCCCGGCAGGCCGCGGGTCCCGTGAGTCCCGGCGCGGCCCCGCCGCCGCAGGGCGCAGCGCCCGGCCCGACCGCCGTGGGCCCGGCGATGCCCTCGTCGCCGCCGGTCCGGGTGCGCATCCCCGCGATCAAGGTCGACGCCCAGGTCACCGGCCTCGGCCTGGACAGCCAGGGGCAGCTCACCACACCGCCGCCCGGTCGGCACCACCTCGCCGGCTGGTACCGCGACGGCACCGCCCCCGGCGCCACCGGCACCTCGGTGATCATCGGGCACGTCGACGACCGGGTCGGCCCCGGCGTCTTCTACCTGCTCGGGAAGCTGCACCCCGGCCAGACCGTCAGCGTGACCCGGCAGGACCACCGCACGGCCGTCTTCACCGTCGACGCCGTCCGCAGCTTCCCCAAGACCGCCTTCCCCTCCCACGAGATCTACGACCCGACCGGCCGGGCCGAGTTGCGCCTGATCACCTGCGGCGGGCACTACGACCACCGCACCGGGTACCAGGCCAACACCGTGGTCTTCGCCCACCTGACCTCGACCGCCTGACCACCTCGTCACCCGGCCTGCGGGGGCGGACGGCCGGGGGTTGGTCAGCCCTCGTCGCCGTCCAGCGGTGCGAGGGCCTCGGCCCACGCGGCGTACCACGCGCGGAACCACGGGTACGGCTGGGCCAGCGGCACGACCGTGCGCACCGTCTCCCGGTAGTACGAGCGGCGCTTCTCGGGGCGGGGGTGGGTGTCCAGTCGCTGCACGTTGCTCAGCCGGTCGGCGAGCTTGACCAGCAGCGCGTCCTCGGGGGCCAGCCGCAACCGGTCCAGGTACGCCGCCCGGGCCTGCGCGGCTGACTGCCCGTCGGCGGGCTCGGGCTTGGTCACCCAGTCCACCAGGTCCGCGACCCGCGGCCCGAACCGCTCGCGCACCTCGGCCGCCGAGCAGCCGGTGTCCTCCACCACGTCGTGCAGCACCGCCGCCCGCAGCACGTCGGTGTCGGTCACCCCGACGCCGTCGACCAGGACCAGCACCGCCTCCAGCAGGTGCTCCAGGTACGGCTCCCCGGCCGGCCGCCGCTGGTCGCCGTGCCACTGCTCGGCGAAGGCGACGGCCTCGTCCAGCCGGCCGAGCTCCGCCGCCGGAAGCCGCGCGGCGAGCGCCGCGCGCACCGCCGGCCAGCCCTGCGCCGCCTCGAAGGTCCGCACCGTGTCCATCCCGGCCCCCTGTTCCACTCCCTCGGGTCCGCCCCGAGCCCGTGCCGGGGATCCTACGGCCCCGCGCTGCCGGGGAGCGGCGGCGGCGGACGCTAGCATCGGCTGTCCTGGAGGTTCCGCGTGTCCGACCACCCCCGTCCCGTTCCACTGCTCGACGTCCGCGAGATCCACGCGGAGCCGGCCGCCCTGGCCTCCCCGCGCGGCCGCCACGTGCTCGGGCGGTTCCCGGCGGCCACCGTCATCGAGGTGCCGTCGCACTGGGCGATCCCCCACCTGCACGGCAACGACGGGAACGTGCGGCGCTGGGCCCGGATCAAGAGCGAGGTCCTCGTCCTGGGCGAGAAGAAGACCCTCGCGGCCCGCCCCAACGGGCGCTCGGCCGACTGGATCGCCCCGAGCTCGGCCAACGGCTGTGCCCTCGCCTGCGCCTACTGCTACGTACCGCGCCGCAAGGGGTACGCCAACCCGATCACGGTCTTCACCAACATCGACCGGATCGTCGGGTACCTCGGCCGCCACGTCGCCCGCCAGGGACCCAAGGCCGCACCCAACCAGTGCGACCCGGCCGCGTGGGTCTACGACATCGGGGAGAACAACGACTGCTCGGTGGACGCCCTGGTCTGCGACAACACCGCCGACCTGATCACCGCGTTCCGCGACTGGCCGACCGCCAAGGCGTCCTTCGCCACCAAGTGGGTCAACCGGGACCTGCTGGCCCTCGATCCGCGCGGGCGCACCCGGATCAGGTTCTCGGTGATGCCGCCGGCCGACGCCCGGCTGCTCGACATCCGCGCCGCCCCGGTGCCGGACCGGGTGCGCGCCGCCGACGACTTCCTCGCCGCCGGGTACGAGGTGCACTTCAACCTCTCCCCCGTGGTGCTGCGCCCCGGCTGGCAGGCCGACTGGGCCGAGCTGCTGCAGCGGATGGACGACGTGCTCGGGCCCGCGGTCAAGGCGCAGGCCGCGGCGGAGATCATCATGCTGACCCACAACCAGGACCTGCACGAGGTCAACCTGGGCTGGCACCCGAAGGCGGAGCAGGTGCTCTGGCGCCCGGCCCTGCAGGAGCCCAAGCGCTCCGAGAACGGCAGCTGGAACGTCCGCTACCGGGTCCGCACCAAGGCCGCCGCGCTCGCCGAGCTGCGCACCCTGATCGAGCGCCACGCGCCCTGGCTCCGGGTCCGGTACGCCTTCTGAGACCGGCCCCCGGCGCACTGCGCCGCTGCTCGGCAGGCGGATGCCGGCGTGGCGACGGAGGGTGGCAGGTGTGGGCAGTGCGCCCGCGGCCGTCGGCACGACCACCGGCGGGCGCGCGGCGGGACCGGAAGGGCGGTGGGCGACGTGTTCCAGCATCCGGCGCGCAGGCGCGAGGACGGCCGGCGCGGGCGGTTCGAGGAGTTCGCCGAACTGGCGTCGAACTTCACCAGCTCACCGGTGTTCGCGGTGCTCTGCCTGCTGGTCGTGGCGCTGTTCGTGGCGGTGAACGTGGCCGGGCTGTCCGAGGAGTGGAAGCTGGTGCTGGGCAATGCGATGAGCGCGGTGACGCTGCTGGTGCTGGCGATGCTGAAGAACTCCGAGCGCCGGGCCGAGCACGCCATCCAGCGCAAGCTGGACGCGATCGCCCGGGCCCTGCTGGAGCAGCAGGAGGGCAACCCCGGGCAGGCCGTCGAGGACCTGAAGACGGCGATCGGGATCGAGGAGCGCCTCTGACCCGGTGCTCCGGTGATCCGGTGCCCGCCCCGACAGGAGCGGCGCCGGGCCGGGCGGCCGCTCACCCCGGCCGGTTCTCCTTGCGCCAGACGAAGGCCAGGCCGGACCAGTCCTCCCCCACTGCGGCGACCTTCACGTCCACCACGCCGAACGGCAGCAGGGTCTCGCGCACCAGAGTGTCCGTCAGGTCGCTGCGGTGGCCTGCCGCGCGGCGCGGCCAGAGCATCCACAGGCAGGACGCCGGCCGCAGTGCGTCCACCAGCGGCCGCGCGGCGGCGCGCAACTCCTCGGCCGAGCGGTGGAAGGCGAGCACGACGTCCGCCTCCGTGAGCACGACGTCCGCCTCCGTGAGGACGACGTCCGCCTCCGCGAGGACGACGCTGCCCGGCCCGGCACCGTCTCCGCCCTCGCCGACGACGGAGACCAGGACGCCGTCCGGCAGGTCCGGCAGCGCCCAGCCCTGCGGCGCCCGCCACAGGGCGACCCGGTGGCCGGGCTTGATCCGCAGCTTCTTGGCCAGCGGGGTGCCCGAGTATCCGGCGTGGCCCGTGCGGCCCGAGTCCGTCATGGCTCGACATCCTCGCACCGCCCGCTGCCGGCCGGCCCACCGGCACGCCAGTCACGGGTCACGGACGGCCCGGCCCCGCCCGGCTCCGCTCGGCTCCACTCCGCCCGGCGGGCCTCGGAGGGGCTGGTGCCGTAGGCGGCCCGGTACGCACGGGTGAAGGCGGACGCGTGCGGGAAGCCCCAGCGGGCCGCGATCCGGTGGATCGGCAGGTGCTGGTGGGCGGCGGCGCCGAGGTCCCGGTGCGCGGCCTGCAGCCGCAGGTCCCGGATCCAGGCGGTCACCGTGGACTCCTCCTGCTCGAACAGCCGGTGCAGGTACCGGACCGAGAGGTGGCAGCCGGCGGCGATGTCGGCGGGCGAGAGCCGGGGATCGGCCAGGTGTTGCCGGATGTACTCCTTGACCTGCTGCAGCAGTGCGGCCCGGTGGGTCTCGGGCCGGGCGGCGGGGTCGGCCGCCAACCGGCGCTCCAGCGCGAGTGCGAGCAGGTCGAGCACCACCGCCCCGAGCCGGGTGCACTCCGCCGCGCTGTACCCGCTGGGCCGTGCGGCCACCTGGTCGAGCAGCCGGCTCAGCAGCGCCCCCGGCCCGGCGTCCACCGGCAGCGCGGTGGCCGCCAGCGGGCGCAGCCCGGCTCCGTCCGCCGGCAGCAGCGCGCGCGGCACCTGGAGCACCAGTTCCCGCAGCGGCTGCCCCTGGTGCGCCGACCCCTGGTAGGTGCTCGGCTGCGAGGTGTCGTACAGCACTGCCTCACCGGGGCCGGCCAGCACCTGCCGGTCGCCCTGCTCCAACCGCTGCCGGCCTTCGCGCGCCAGCACCAGGTGCAGCTCCTCCGGGTCCGAGCGGCGCACCAGTGCGGCCGTCCGCTGGGCCCGCAGGGGCGAGTACGCGTGGTCCGTCAGCAGGATCCCGCGGCCCAGTTCGGCCACCCGCAGCTCGGCCGCGAACCCGGCCGGGTCGGGTGTCCGGTTGACGCTCGGGACCAGGCAGCCCGACACCAGCTGGTGCCAGGCATCGAACCGCTCGTCGGCCGGTACCCGGTCGGCCCGGAAGACCGTCCGCATCGTGAGTGCCCCCCGTACGCACTGACACCTCGTCAGCTGCGCATGCTCGCCCGGGTGTGCGCCGGGTGTCAAGCAGCAGTGCACCGGCCGTCAAGGCGGTCCGCCCGGCCGGGGGCCACGCTGGCGGGGCCGTCTTGAGGAAAGGACCCCCCGTGCCGTCTCCGCTCCGCCGCCTGCTGCCGGCCACCGCCGTCGGCGCCGCCCTGCTCGCCACCGCCGCCTGCGCCGACCCGGGCCGGAGCGTCAGCAGCTCCGACCTGTGCGGCAGGGCCAGGAGCCTGCAGGCCGTCACCGACGACCAGGGCGACCGGGCCTACGCCGCCCACCTCGGCGACTGGCACACCCTGCTGGACCTCACCAAGAACGCCGCGGACGGCAAGCTGGCCGCCTGGGGCAAGCGGATCGACCAGCAGGACCGCAACGCCGCGAACTACTACCAGCCGCTGGACCACCTGATGGTCTACACCTGCCGCGGCAACGCCGACGCGCTGAACCGGGACTAGCACCGCGCTAGGGGGTGCTCTTGGGTGCGGTGCCGGAGGCCAGCAGGGCCACGGCCGGCAGGTCGAGCAGACCGTCCTCGGCGACCCGCTCGGCCGCCAGCCGGTCGTAGGCGGACTTGATCCGGGCGTAGGCCTCGGCGGGCTGCCCGGTCACCACCAGGCCGATGTTGGCCACGCCGCCGGCCGGCCCGGACCACCAGGCCGCCGGGTCCGCCCGGTGCGTCCAGGCGATCTCGCCGCTGTCCACCTCGGTCCAGCCCGCCTGTTCCAGCAGCTCGCGCAGGCCGTCGGCGGTCCGGGCGAAGTTCACCGGCAGGGTGGGGAGCACCGGGCGCTCGGCGCCGGCCTCGTCCAGCGCCTGGTTGAACAGCGCCATCGACTGGTTGCCGGCGTCGGACCAGATGGTCACCGCGACCCGGCCGCCCGGGCGGACCACCCGACGCAGCTCGGCCAGCGCCGCCCACGGGTCCTCCACGTGGTTGACGACGAAGTTGGCCACCACGGCGTCGAAGGCGCCGTCGGCGAAGGGCAGCTCGGGCAGGACCGCCTGCCGGACCTGCGCCCCGGGCGCGTTGGCGGCCGCCAGCGCGACCATGCCCGGCTCGGCGTCGACGGCGACCACCTCGGCGCCGCGCGCCGTCGCCGCCGCCGCGACCGTGCCCGGACCGGTGCCGACGTCGAGCACGCGGGTCCCGGCGCCGACCCCGGCCGCGTCCAGCAGTGCACCGGCCGTCGCTCCGCACAGCGCCGCGAAGCTGCCCGCGTACGCCTGTGCCGCGCCCGCCCACAACCGCCGCTCGTGCGCGTCGAACTCACCCGCCATGGCCCGTCCTCCCCTGTTGTCGATCTTGTCGCCACCCTAGCCGGGTCCGGACCGGTCCCGTCACCGGGCCGTCGGCCCGCCGATCCGCTTCTCGAACCAGTGCTGGGCGTACGGCTCGTCGTTGAAGGCGGGAACCTCCTCGAACCCGTAGGAGTGGTACAGCCGGATCGCGGCGGTGAGCGCCTTGTTGGTGTCCAGGCGCAGCAGGGTGCGGCCGTGCTCGGCGGCCCGCGCCTCCAGCTCGGCCAGGAACCGGCGGGCCAGGCCGAGGCCCCGGGCGTGCGGCGCGACCCACATCCGCTTGATCTCGGCCGGGGCGCCGGCCGGCAGCTTCAGTCCGGCGCAGCCGACGGGTTCGCCGTGCAGCCGGGCGACCAGGAACAGGCCGCGCGGCGGCTGGAGTTCGCCCGCGTCGGGCAGCAGGCTGCGGGCCGGGTCGAAGCCGGTGTCGAAGCACTCCTGGAGCTCGGTGAAGTAGGCCCGCAGGCACTGCTCGGCGTCGGGGTGGTCCGGGGCGACCACGTCCAGCGCCACGGTCGCGGCGGTCAGCAGCCGGTCGACCTCGGCCATGGCGGCGACCAGCCGGGCCCGCTGGGCGGCGTTGAGCGGTTCGAGCAGGGAGCCGGCCAGCTCGTCGCTGCGGGCGTCGAGCACCGCCCGCTCCGCCCGGCCGGCCTCGGTGAGCTGCACGGTGCGCACCCGCCGGTCCTGCGCCTGCGCCGCCACCGTGACCAGGCCGGCGGCCTCCAGCGAGCGCAGCAGTCGGCTGACGTAGCCGGAGTCGAGCCCGAGCCGCTCCCGCAGCCGCCGCACGTCCTGGCCGTGGTCGCCGATCTGCCAGAGCAGCCGGGCCTCGCCGACGGGCCGCTCGCGGCCCAGGTAGTGATCGTGGAGCACGCCCACGCGTTCGGTGACGGTGCGGTTGAAGCGCCGCACCTGGATGATCTGCGCCGAATCCATTCGCTGACTCTAGTCAGAGAATTGCCCGCGGCACCAGGGGCCCGCACCCCGCAGGTCGCCGCAGTCCGGCCGATACCCCGTCAAACCGCCCTGACCACCGATGACTTGCCCAAGATCACCGTTGCTAGGATGGCCCGATGTCATCGATCAAGAAGTTCCAGGTCACCTTCGACTGCGCGGACCCCGAGCGGGTCGCCCGGTTCTGGTGCGAGGTGCTGGGCTACGTGGCGCCGCCGCCGAGGGGGTTCGCGGACTGGGACGCGTACAACGGCTCGCGGGCCCCCGAGCAGCGCGGCGACTGGTGCGCGGCGAGCGACCCCACGGGCGAGGGCCCGCGGCTGTACTTCCAGCGCGTCCCCGAGGGCAAGGTCGTCAAGAACAGGGTCCACCTCGACGTGCGCGCCGCCACCGGCCTGGTCGGCACCGAGCGCCTGACCGCGCTGCAGGCCGAGTGCGACCGCCTGGTGGCCCTGGGCGCGGCCTGCGAGCAGGTCCTGGTGGCCGACGAGGAGAACGAGTCGACCATCGTGATGCGCGACGTGGAGGGCAACGAGTTCTGCCTCGACTGACCGGTCCCACGGGCGTGCGCGGGACGGTCGCCACGCGCACGCCCGACGCACGGTCCGCTCCGGCCCGGACCGCCCGGCACCCCCGGTGACCGTCCGTCAGGCCGCCCCCGTCCCGCTCCAACCGTGGTCGAGCAGGTCGAAGATCCGGGCGAGCGCCGCCTCGGGGTCCCGGTCCCCGTGGACCAGGGAGACCGCCTCCAGGGCGAAGTGGGCCAGCGCGCGGCAGCCGGCGTCGGGCCCGGGCAGCCCGGCGTCGGCGGCGATCGCGGCGGCCAGGGCGCCCTCGTGGCGCAGCCACATCCGGCGGGCGTACTCGCGCAGGGCGGGGGTCGCGTCGATCAGGTGCAGGAAGTCGGGGAACCGCGGGTCGGTGCGGATCCGCCGGGAGCGCTCGTCCTGCAGCAGCGCGTGCAGGGCCTGCGGGACCGACCGGCCGGCGGGGCGCTCGCGGACCGCCGCCACCAGCGCCGCCTCGCGATCGGCGTCCTGGTCGAAGACCAGGGCCTCCTTGCCGTCCGGGAAGTGCTTGAACAGCGTGGTCACCGACACGTCGGCCGCGTCCGCGATCTCGCGCACGCCGACGCTGTCGTAGCCGTGCTCCAGGAACAGCCGCAGCGCCGCGTCGGCCAGGGCCTGGCGGGTGGCTGCCTTCTTGCGCTCGCGGCGCCCGATCTCGGTCACCCGTCCACTCTATCGTCCCGGTGCAGCGGATCAGAAAGTTGAACGGTTACGCTTTTTTAGCGGTTGCACCTATGCTGGTGCTGTCGCGGTCCGCCCGCGACGCCACCCATGCGAAGGGAAGGTCCCGATGACCACCAGCACACCCACCGTCTGCATCGTCGGCGCCGGGCCCGCCGGACTGACCTGTGCCCGGGTCCTGCAGCGGCACGGCCTCGCGGTCACGGTGTACGACGCCGACGACGCCGTGGACTCCCGCGACCCCGGCGGCACCCTCGACCTGCACGCCGACTCGGGTCAGATCGCCCTGGCGGACGCCGGGTTGACGGACGCGTTCGCCGCCGCGGCCCGGCCGGAGGGGCAGGCCAAGACCCGCCGCGACCACCACGGCGCGGTCCTGGCCGAGTTCACGCCGGCCCCCGGCGACGAGGCCGCTCCCGAGATCGACCGCGGCCGACTGCGCCGGCTGCTCGACGACCACCTGCGGCCCGGCACCGTCCGCTGGGGGCACCGGCTCGTCCGGATCACCCCGCTGGGCCGGGGCGCGCACCGCCTGGAGTTCGCCGACGGCACCGCCGTCGACGCCGACCTGGTCGTCGGCGCGGACGGGGCCTGGTCGACGGTCCGCCCCCTGGTCAGCGACGCCGTGCCGCAGCACCTGGGGGTCTGCTTCCTCGACGCCCGGTTCGACGACGTCGACACCCGCCACCCCGACCTGGCCGCGCTGGTCGGCGCCGGTCACCTGTTCGCCAACGACAACGACGGCCGCGCGATGATCCTCCAGCGCAACGGCAACGGCGTGGTCCGCGGCTACCTCGCCTTCCGCGCCGCACCCGACTGGCAGGTCGCGGCGGGCCTGGACCTCGCCGACCCGGAGGGCGTCCGCGCCCACCTGGTGAAGGAGTTCGGCCACTGGTCCGCGCAGCTGCGCTCGCTGGTCACCCGCAACGACGGCGACTTCGTGCCCCGCTCCTTCCGGGCCCTGCCCGCTCCGCTCACCTGGGAGCACGTCCCCGGGGTCACCCTGATCGGTGACGCGGCCCACCTGATGGCACCGTTCGGCGGCCACGGCGCCAACCTCGCGATGCTGGACGGCGCCGAGCTCGCGCTCGCGCTCGTCGCGGCGGTGGCCGACCCCGGCACGGCGGCCGGGCTCGACCGGGCGGTCTCCGGCTACGAGGCGGACATGTTCGCCCGCTCCGGGCCGCTGGCCACGAGCTCGAACGAGGCGCTCCGGCAGTTCTTCGCCACCACCACGCCCGACGCGCCGAACCTGCCGCCCGACCACGCGCAGGAGCACCGGAACTACCTCGCCCGCGCGGCCGCCTACCGCGAGGAGCGGGCCCGCCGGGCGGCCGGCGCCGCCTGACCGTGCATCAGAGCCGCACGATCACCAGAGCCGTGTCGTCCGTCGCGCCCGCGGCCGGGAGCAGGTCGAGCAGCAGCGCGTCGGCGAGCGGTTCCGGGTCGGTGCCGCGGTGGCCGGCGAGCGAGGCGGCGAGGCGGGCGAGCCCCACGTCGATGTCCTCGCCGCGGCGCTCGATCAGCCCGTCGGTGTACAGGACCAGCACGTCGCCCTCACCGAAGGCCGTCGTCGCCTGCGGGCGCGGGACGTGGTCGGGCCGGGCGCCGAGCGGCGGATCGGTGGCCCGGTCGAGGAAGACGACGGTGCCGTCCGTGTGCAGCAGGGCCGGCGGGGGGTGGCCGGCACTGCTGTAGCCCATGGTGTGGGTGTCCCAGTCGACGAAGATGGCGACGGCGGTGGTGTTCTCGGCGCCGTCCACCGAACGGGCGTACAGCCCGAGCACCTCCAGCGCCTGGGCCGGACCGGGGGTGACCCGGGAGGCGGCGCTCAGCGCGCTGCGGAGCAGGCCCATGACGCCGGCCGCGCGCAGGCCGTGGCCGACCACGTCGCCGACGGCCACCGCGATCCGGTCGCCGGGCAGGTCCACCAGGTCGTACCAGTCCCCGCACACGTTGAGGGTGCCGACGGCGGGCCGGTAGCGCACGGCAGCCCGGTGGTGGCCGACCGGCCCCGGGGCGGGCAGCATCGCCTCCTGCAGCGCGAGCGCGACCTCGCGTTCGCGGGCGTGGGCCTCCCGGAGCCGCTCGTTGACCTCCTGCAGCTCGCGGGCGCGGGTGTAGAGCTCGGCCTCCAGCACCCGCGCGCGGCTGCCCCGCGGGCCGCCGCGGGCCTTGATCAGCTCGGTGATCTCCTCCACCCGGTGCACGATCAGCGCCACCCGGCCGTCCGCCCCGAGCACGGGCACGTTGACCGGGCTCCAGTACCGCTCCTCCCACTCCCCCGGCCGCTCGGTCGACTCCACGTCGTAGCGCTGCAGCGCCATGGTGTCCCGCTCCCCCGTGGCGAGCACCCGCTCCAGCGAGGCCCGCAGGTTGCCCGCCCCGGTCGCGTCGGGGTCGTTCGGGTTGTCGGGGAAGACGTCGAACACGTACCGCCCCAGCAGCTGCTCGCGGGTGCGGCCGGACCCGCGCACGAACGCCTCGTTGACGTCCGCGTAGACCAGCTCGGGCGTCAGCAGCGCGACCATGCCGGGCAGCGTCCGGAACACCGCCGCGTAGTCGATCCCCGCGTCCGCCATCGCCGGCCCCTCAGCGCCCGCCGCCGGAGCCCCGCTCCCGGCCCCGACCGGCGCGCGACGCAGCACCGGCCTCGGGCACCCACGGGATCTCGCTCACGCATCCACGCTACGCCGCGCGCCGGAGCGGTCGAGCAGGCTTGGGCCGAACGGCTGGCCGCCGAGCCGTCGGGCGCGCGAAAACCGGGATGACCGCGCCGGTCGACGTCGCGGATACTCCCCACCGTGCAGACCTTCCCCGTGAACCCGGACCGGCTCGACCCGCCGGTGCGACTGACCGACGACGCGGACACCACCTGGCAGCTCGGGAAGAAGCGCCTCGATCTGCGCGCCGTCCGCCGACTGATCAAGGACCCTGCCGTCACCGTCGTCCTGGGCGAGAGCGGCGGCACCCGTCCCCGGCTCGCGGCGGACGGCGAACGCCCCCGGCTCTGGGACGGTGTCAGGACCGGCTACCGGGGCCCCGGTGGCACTGCTTCGGGCGGGCGCTACCTCGCGCACGAGTTCCGCACCGATGGCGACCGCCGCCTGCTCTACCTGGAGGAGCACTGCTGACGACCGCCCGCGCGCCCGACGCGGTGCCGGACCTCCGGCGGAGGTGACTACTCATCCGACCATAGCTTCACGCAGGTTTACGGGCACCGCCTTGAAGCCGCCCCCCTGCCTGATGCACAGTCACCTCCCCTACGGCCAACCACAGTTGCCCTCCCGGGAGTCCTGATGACCGCCACCTCCGCAGCGCGCCGGTCCACCCGGCGTGCGGGCACCGTCTGAAGCTTCCGGGCCGGCCGCCGGAACCCGCCGGGCCGCAGGGGCACCCGCCCCCGCGGCTCGGCGCCGGGCCCCGCTACTGCGGGGCGATCGGGAGCCGGCGCTTGTGGTCGGTGAGGCGGTACCGGTTCAGGATCGTCTCGTACACCGGGCCGTCGACCGGCTTGCCCTCCAGGAAGTCGTCGATGTCGTCGTAGGTGGCGCCGAGCGCGTCCTCGTCGGCCTTGCCCGGGTCGAGCGTCTCCAGGTCGGCGGTCGGGGTCTTCCAGACCAGCTCGGCGGGCGCGCCGAGGGTGGTGGCGACGGCGCGGACCCGGCGCTTGGTCAGGCCGGTCAGCGGGACCAGGTCGGCGGCGCCGTCGCCGAACTTGGTGAAGAAGCCGGAGACCGCCTCCGCCGCGTGGTCGGTGCCGACCACCAGGCCGTCGTGCGCGCCGGCCACCGCGTACTGGGCGATCATGCGCTGGCGGGCCTTGATGTTGCCGAGCACGAAGTCCTGGTGGTGCGCGTCGCGGAAGCCGACGCCCGCGGCCAGCGAGGCCGCCAGCGCCGCGTCGCTCGCGGGCTTGATGTCCACGGTCAGCACCTGGTCGGCCCGGATGAAGGAGAGCGCGAGCTGCGCGTCGTGCTCGTCGGCCTGGACGCCGTAGGGCAACCGCATCGCGTAGAACCGCGCCTCGTGCCCCGCGGCCCGGGCCCGCTCGACGGCGAGCTGGCACAGCCGGCCGGCCGTGGTGGAGTCGACGCCGCCGCTGATGCCGAGCACCAGCGAGCGCAGGCGGGTGCTGGTCAGCCGCTCGGTGAGGAAGGCCACCCGGCGCTCGATCTCCAGCTCGGGGTCGAACCCGTCGGAGACCTGGAGTTCCCTGGCGATCTCCTGCTGCAGGGCGGTGGACGCCGACTCGGTCACGTCTGCTCCTCGTTTCTGTTCACGGGGTGTCACTGTCCGCGAGGCCTCGCCCGCGGTGCTGCCGCGCCCAAACGTACCGAACCGGGGTCGGGCGGATCCGGGCCGGTCCCGGGACGGCGGACGACCGCGGCTTCCGCTTCCGGTCGTCCCGGTATTCCCCCTGCCCATTCCCCGCACCGCACGGCTGTTCCCGGGAAATGCACCCGGGACGTTGGTCGACCGCCGTTCCGCATCCCTTTTCGCCGCCGGGAAAAGCCCCGTGACCCCAGGTCAGCAGGCACTGTCAGTGCTCCCGCATAGTGTGGAACCACCGTCGGAGGGGGCGCCGGAAATGGCGTCGGAATGGCGTGGGAAAAGGGGTATCAGCATGGCCACGAACAGGATCAAGCACAAGGTCAACCACGTGTCGCTGGTGGTCGACAGGTCCGGCTCGATGCGTCAGCACGAGACGCAGTTGGTCCAGGTGGTGGACGAGTTCGTCAAGGGCCTCCAGGAGGAGTCCGACCGCCTCGGCCACGAGACCCGGATCAGCCTCTACGCCTTCGACCACGAGGTGCAGAACCTCGTCTGGGACATGGACTTGACTGCTCCCCCGCCTGAAGGCGGGGATTCCGCCTTCGTTCGGGGGATTTCTGACTCGGGCTGCATGGTCCCGCCCTACGGGCGTCCACGTCTTCCGCCGTCAACGTCAGCCGGGTACGAGTCCAGCCCGGATGAGCATCACGTGTGCTGAGTTCTTGTCTCTCGGGGAGGAGACTTCGCACGCGGTGCAGGTGTAGGTGCGCATTCCCAGCGGCAGTGCATGCTTGGCTCTCGTCATGCAGTGCGCGCAGTCCATGGTGGTGTGCGCGGGGTTGACCAGGTGCACGCTGCGGGCGTGCTTGCGGCCCATCTCGATCAGGGCACGCTTGGTCGCGCCGATGGCGGCGTCGGCAGCCTTCTTGGCCATGGTGGTCCTGGCGAGGAACTTCGGGCGGAAGTCCTCGACCGCTATCGCGTCGTGGTCCCTGACGACCTGCTTGGCCCACTTGCGGGCGGTGTCCTGCCGCTGGTTGGCGACTTTGCGGTGCAACTTGGCTGCCTGCCGCTTGGCTTCGAGGTAGCCGTTGGACGCAGGCTTGCCTTTGGGGGGCTTACGCCGTGCCATGCGCCGCTGGTACTTGGCCAGGGCCTTGGCGGCGGTCCTGCCGTGCTGCGCGTGCGGGAGGTCGTGCCGGTCGCTGGTGGTGGTCGCGGTCTCGCGAACGCCCCAGTCGATGCCGATCACCGCGCCGGTGGCGGGCAGCGGCTCAACGCCGGTGGTCACGACGAACGACGCCCACCAGTGCCCGACCGCGTCGCGGTACACGCGCACCGACGACGGCACGGACGGCAGATCCCGCGACCACACCACGCTCAGCACGATCTCGCCCGCGAGATGCAACCTGCCGCCCTTGAGACGAAAGCCACGGGTGGTGTAGTTCAGGCTGGGCAGCGCCTCACGCTTCTTCTTCGGCTTCGGCATCCCCGCGCAGCGCTGTCGGGGCAGCTTCGCCCTGATGTCCTTGAGTGCCTTCGCGCGGGACTTGGCGAAGTCGCGGATGACTTGCTGCTGCGGCACCGACGCACCGTCCCGCAGCCAGCCCATCGCAGCGCGGGCCTCGGTCAGCATCTTGTCCAACTGCGCCGGACCGCACGTCACCTTGTCAGCGCCTTCGGGGCGCGTCCGGTTGGCGACGGCGGTCTTGCGGGACTGGTGGACGCACTCGTTCCAGATCCACCGACACCGGCCCCACTCCGCCTCAAGGGCGGCGAGAGCGGTGGACGACACGCGCAGGCGGTAGGTGTACCGAGCGTGGCCCGTACCCTCATCCGCTGGCATCGACATCGTCATGACATCATAATCCGTTTCGCGCTCAGACTCCCCGACGACCTCCACCAGCGACTGACCGTACAGGCCACCACCGACAAACGGTCCATCAACTCAGAGATCCTGCACCTGCTTGAGGTCGCCCTGAACCAGGTCGCCACCTCAACGCCGGTCCGCCTTGACGGCGAAACAGCTACCCCCGACCCTCCCCCAGCCTTCGGCCGGGGGTACCCCCACCGCGGGAAGCCGGATTCTTCCCCCGGCTAAAGCCGGGAGCATCCTCCGGTTGCTCGGTGAAGCACCTGCCGTCCCTGAAGGGCCTCTACCAGGTCGACAACGGCGCGACGGCGCTGATCGAGGCGGCCGTGAAGTCGATCGAGGACCTGGAGCACATCTGGGAGGGCTACGGGGAGCACTCCTTCCTCCAGGTCGTCGTCACCGACGGCGAGGAGAACGCCTCCGGCTGCTCGGAGACCGGCCAGATGCACATCCGGATGGCCGCCGGCCGCGGGGCCGCCGTGCTGCGCTCCTGGACCGACCGCATCCGCACCGCGCTGGACGGACTGCCCGACCACTGGACCTCGGCGATCCTGGTCCCGAACTCGCTGGCCAAGCGCACGGCCCAGGAGTACGGCTTCCCCGCGGGCAACATCGCGATCTGGGACGCGGACTCCAGCAAGGGTGTCGAGGAGGCCATCGGCACCGTCAAGTCGGCCGCCACCAGCTTCCTGCGGGGCCGCGAGCAGGGCGTGCGCGGCACCAAGAACCTGTTCGCCATGGGCCAGGACCTGAGCTCGGCCGACGTCGCGGGGAGCCTCGACGCCCTCGCCACCGGCAGCTACGTCCTGGTCCCGGTCGACCAGCAGAGCCCGATCCGCGACTGCGTCACCCGCGCGGGGCACCAGTACCGGAGCGGCTGCGCCTTCTACGAGCTGTCCAAGCGCGAGAAGATCCAGGGCGGCAAGCAGCTCGCCGTGGCCGAGAAGGACCCGACCACCGGACAGCTGACGGGCCGGGTGTTCTCCGGCCCGGCCGCCCGTCGACTGCTCGGCCTGCCGAACTCGGAGGTGGCGGTCAAGCCGGGCGAGAACCCGTCGTACACCGTCTTCGTCCAGTCGACCTCGGTGAACCGCAAGCTGCTGCCGGGCACCAAGCTGCTGGTCATGCTCTAGTCCTCGACCTCCCGCCCGCGCGGCGCCGCGGTCCCGGAGCGGGGCAGCGCGCCGCCCAGGTGCGCGGCGAGCTGCTCCGCCAGCCGGGCGGACGGGCCGCGGCGGCGCCGGGCCAGGGCCAGGCCCAGGTGGCGGCGCGGGCTCGGGTCGGCCAGCGGCAGCGCGACCAGGTCCGGGTGGTCGGCCAGGCCGATCGCCGGGATCAGCGCGATGCCGATGCCTGCGCGGACCAGCGACTGGGCGAACTCGTAGTCGGTCGCGGTGCACGCGATCCGCAGCCGGACCCCGGCGAGCTCGGCGTACCGGGCGAACTGGTCGGCGGACTTCCGGCAGCCCAGGATCCAGCGCTGGTCGGCGAGTTCGGCCAGGTGCGGGGGTTCGGGCCGGCGCCGGTGGCGGACCGCGGCCGGGTGGTCGCGGGGCAGTACCACCCGCAGCGGGTCGGTGCCCAACGACGTCCAGTCCAGGCCCGACCGGTCCCCGGGGCGGCCGGGCGGCGGGCCGTCGAAGTGGTAGGCGAGGGCGAGGTCGGCGCGCCCTTCGCGGACCGCGGGCAGGCTTTCCTCGGGCTCCGCCTCCAGCACCGTCAGCTCCACCTCGGGGTGCTCGGCGGCGAACGCGGCCAGCGCTGCGGGCAGCAGCCGCCGCCCGGCGCTGGCGAAGGTCGCGACGGTGAGTTCGGCCCGGTCGGCGGCGAGCCGGTCCAGGCGCTGCTGGGTGTCGGTCAGCTCGGCGGCGATCGCGTCGGCGGCCTCCACCAGCAGGCGGCCCGCGTCGGTCGGCACCACGCCCCGGGTGGAGCGCTCGACCACGGCGGTGCCCAGGCTCCGCTCCAGCGCGGCGATCTGCTGCGAGACGGCGGACGGCGTGCAGTGCAGCACCGTGGCGGCCCGGTTGAAGCTGCCGAGCCGGGCGACCTCGCGCAGCACGGCCAGCCGCTGGACGTCGATCAACAGTTCTCCTTGTGACGGGGTCAGCTGATCGAGACTACCGCTGTTGATCACCGCCGCGCAGACTGGCCGTCAACGAGACCGGGAGGCCTGGGAATGGACGTGTGCGTGATCGGTGGGAACCGGTACTTCGGCCGGTTGCTGATCGGGGAACTGCGGGCGGCCGGCGCCGCGGTGACGGTGGTCAACCGGGGGTCCGCGCCCCCGCCGCCGGGGGTCACCCGGCTGCTGGCCGACCGCGACGACGAGGCGGCGCTGCGCGCGGCCCTGGGCGACCGCAGCTTCGACGCGGTGGTGGACCAGGTCTGCTACACGCCCCGCCAGGCGGCCGCCGCGGCCCGGGTCTTCGCCGGCCGGACCCGGCGCTACGTGATGACCTCCACCGTGGAGGTCTACGCCGAGCTGGACGGTGCGGCGGTGCGGGAGGAGGCCGTCGATCCGTCGCGGTGGCCGGTCGACCTCGCGCTGCCGTGGCCTGACCGGCAGTTCCGGGATCAGCACTACGGCGAGGGCAAGCGCCAGGCGGAGGCGGTGCTCGCCCGGCAGGCCCCGTTCGACACGGCCTTCGTGCGCACCGCGCACGTCCTGGGCGGGGCCGACTTCACCGGACGGCTGGCCCACTACGTCGAGCGGATCGCGCAGGGCCGGCCGGTGCTGGTCCACCCCGAGCCGCGGCCCGCCTCCTTCGTGCACGCGCCGGAGATCGCCGCCTTCCTGGCCCGGGCCGCGGTGGCGGAGTTCACCGGCGCGGTGAACGCGGCCTCGCCCGGGACGCTGGACGCGCGCGAGCTGTGCGCGGCGATCGGGCGCGAGCTCGGCGTCCGGCCGCGCCCGGTGGTCGGGACCGGCGAGGCGCTCTCGCCCTTCTCGTTCGCGCGCGGCTACCCGATGGACACGGGCCGGGCGCAGGCACTGGGCTTCCGGTTCTCCGCGATCGGCGCCTGGCTGCCGCAGGCCGTGCGGGAGGCGCGCGGATGACGCCCGCCGGCGAGCGCACGGTCGGCGGTGTGCCGGTGGGGGCCGTCGGCCTGGGGGCCATGCCGCTCTCGGTGGAGGGGCGCCCGGACGAGGCGCGGGCGATCGCCGTCGTGCACGCCGCGCTGGAGGCGGGCGTGCGGCTGATCGACACCGCCGACAGCTACCACTGGCACGCGGGCGAGCTCGGCCACAACGAGCGGTTGGTCGCCCGTGCCCTGGCCCGGTACGGCTCCGGTGCCGACCGGGTGCTGGTGGCCACCAAGGGCGGGCGCGGCCGGCCCGGTGACGGCTCGTGGACGGTCGACGGGGATCCCCGCCACCTGCGCCGGGCGGCCGAGGGTTCGGCGGCCCGGCTCGGCGTGGCGGCGATCGACCTCTACCAGTTGCACAAGCCGGACCCCGCCGTCCCGTTCGCCGACTCGGTCGGCGCGCTGCGGGAGCTGGCGGACGCCGGGACGATCCGGATGGTGGGCCTGTCCAACGTGGACGTCGACCAGATCCGCACCGCGCGGGAGATCCTCGGCCCGCGCCTGGTCTCGGTGCAGAACCGCTTCTCGCCGGCGCACCGGGCCGCCCGGGACACCCTCGACCTGTGCACCGAGCTGGGTCTGGCGTTCCTGCCCTGGAGCCCGTTGGGCGGGATCTCGGTCAGCGCGGTCGACGAACCGGGTACGGCCGCGCCGCCCACCGACTCGGCGTTCCACGTCGTGGCGCGGGCGCGCGGGGTGAGCCCGCAGCGGGTCTGCCTGGCCTGGCACCTGGCGCAGTCCCCGGTGGTGGTCCCGATCCCGGGTGCCCGGCGCCCGGCCTCGGTGCGGGACAGCGCGGCGGCGGCCGGGCTCACCCTGTCGCCGGGCGAGCTGGCCCTGCTCGGTGACGGACCGTCGACACCGGCCCGAGGCTGACGGACCGTCGACACCGGGCCTGGGCGGACGGACCGTCGACACGGGGCCTGGGCTGACGGACCGTCGGCCTCAGCACTGCCGGTAGACGTGCTTGGCGTTGCCCGGGCCGGTGACGTCGTGGTCGCGGCGGACCACGGCCATCTCGGCCTTCGCCTGCCGGCAGGCCGCGCCGAACCCGGCGTCGTCGTACTCGATGTCGAGCACCCGGCCCCCGTAGGCCGCCAGGTACTGCCCGCACTCGTCGGTACTGCCGCACTCCTCGGCGACGGCGAAGTCGAAGCCGACCTCCGCGCGCCGGTCGAGGATCTCGGCGCCGTTCTTCTGACCGATCGCCAGCCCGTCGGCGTGCGCGCGGCGGGCGAGCAGGGCGGCGAAGGCGACGGCGTGCGACGGGTCGAGCAGGCCGTCGGAGCGGCTGTAGGAGTCGAGGTTGTCGGGCTCGACCGCCTGGAAGCCCTTGGCGGCGCACCCGTCGATCCAGGTGTACTCGATCTCGGCGAGCGCGGCCCGCTTGGCCTCGGTGCCGACGTCGAGCAGCGGCTCCTGCCAGGCCTTGTCGATCACCTGCGCGCCCTTGCGGTCGCGCAGCAGCAGGTCGGGGTGGTGCTGCCGCCACCACTCCTCGCTCCCGGGCTGCACCTGGAAGGCGTTGAGGTAGCAGATGCTGTAGAGCCCCGCGGCCGGATCCGCGCCGCTGTCCCGGGAGACCACGGTGACACCCGCGGGGGCCGGATAGGGTTCGCCGATCTGGTAGTCGAACCTGGCCCCGACCGGCGGCGGGACCACCGGCCGACCGGACGGCACGGTCGGCCCGGACGGCACGGTCGGCATGGACGGCGGCGACGCGCTCGGCACCGGGTTCGGCGTGCCGTCCGACCGGTCGGAGCCGTCCGAGCCGCCGGACCCGCCCGAGGAGCAGCCCGCCACCAACGACAGCACCACCAGGGCCGCGCCGACCGCGCCCGTTCCAGCCCACCGTGCCCGCATGCCCGACTCCCCGTTCCGCTCGCCTCGGCACCACTGTGCCCGGTGCGGCATGAGCGTTTGATGAGGCGCGGACGGGTGTCGGCTACGGCTTGATCGCCACGCCGGCGTAGAACGAGACCTGGGCGTCCGCCACCTCGGCGTCGATGCCGCCGTCCCCGTCCTTCGGGTGCCAGCGGTGTGCGGGGACGATGCCCGGCTCCAGCAGGTCCAGCCCGTCGAAGAAGGTGGCGAACTCGGCCTTGGGGCGCAGCCGCAGGGTGGTGCCGGCCTGGTTGTAGATCTCCTCGACCTTGGTGGCCCCGGCCGGGTCCAGCTCGGCGGTGGCGTGCGAGAGGGCCAGCGCCGAGCCGGACGGCAGCGGCTCCAGCAGCCGGCGCACGATCCGGTGCGCCTCGTCCAGGTGCGGCACGAAGTGCAGCAGCGCCACCATCGAGAGCACCACCGGCTGCCCGAGGTCGAGGGTGGCGGCCACCTGCGGGGTGGCCAGGATCGCCTCCGGGTCGCGCACGTCGCCGTGCACGTAGGCCGTCCGCCCCTCCGGCGCGCTGGTCATCAGGGCCCGCGAGTGCGCCAGCACCACCGGGTCGTTGTCCGCGTAGACCACCCGTGCGGCGGGCTCGACCGACTGCGCGACCTCGTGCAGGTTGGGCGAGGTGGGGATGCCGGTCCCGATGTCGAGCCACTGGCGCAGCCCGCGCCGGGCCAGCACCCGGGTCGCCCGGTGCATGAAGGTCCGGTTGGCCCACACGGCGGTCCGCATGGTCGGAAAGACCGTCAGCACCCGCTCGGCCGCCTCGCGGTCCACCGCGTAGTTGTCCTTGCCGCCCAGGAAGTAGTCGTACATCCGGGCGCTGTGCGGGATGTCCTGACGGATCAACGGGCTGATCGGCTCGTCGGGCCCGAGTTCGCCCGCCGACTGCCACATGCCGCCCACTGCCATCCCCTGCTCCTTCTCGATCACTTCAGGCAGGCGGCAGTCTAGTCATATCAGCGGACTCACAGGTGACATCCAGGTGGACAAGTATGCGCAGCTCGTGGCCGGACGACCGGCCCGGCTCACTGCGGGGTGCCCGCCCGCAGCTCGACGGGCAGGGCGGCCGAGAGCTGGGCGGCCAGCGTCTTCGCCTGCTGCTCGGTGAAGTTGCCGCTGATCTGCGCGGCGCCCCCGGTGATCGGCTGGGCGACGTAGGGGTGCGAGACGACGCCGCCGTCCAGCACGATCGCCAGCTGGTTGGCGGGATCCTGCTGGGTGGCGAGCTTGCCGGTCATGGCGGCGAACGCGGCCGAACCCTCGGCGTCGAAGCGCAGGTTGACCGTCCAGGCACCCTGTTGCTGCCCGGCCGTGCTGTCGGCGACGTCGCTGCCCTTGACCGCGACCGGACCCAGCGCGAACTTGTACCGGGCCTGGCCGGGGGTCGCGAGCGCGCTGTCGCAGGCGACGGTGTCGGCGGTGGCGTCGGCGGCCGGCCCGGCGCCGCCGGAACCGGCCGGTGCGGTGGCGCAGTTGAGGGCGGTGAACTGCTGCTGCAGCGCGGCGGGCACGGTCCCGGTGTCGAACGTGGAGCCGGTCAGGCCTCCTGACCCCGTGCCCCCGGGCGCGGGCGCGGCCGGGGTGCTCGTCACGGGGCCGGTCGGTGCGCCCGGGATCACCAGCGAGGCCAACTCGGTCGCCAGGACCGGTCGGAACACCAGCACCGGCTGGTGCCCGAGCGCCGCCGCCACACTGCCCACGGACCCCACCGCGGAGAGCGAGAGGCCGCCCGAGGCCACCGTCACCCGGGCGTCCTTCAGTCCGAGCTTCTCCGCCCGCCGCCGCAACGTGTCGGCGGACTGCTTCAACTGATCGTCACTCAGCGGGTGCTCCGGGGTGTACCCCACCACCGTGCGGCCCTGCCCGGCGGCGGAGTCGGCGGCCGGAGCCGCCTTCTGGGCGTCACAGGCGGTGGTCGTACCGAGCAGGGCGACGAGCAGCAGGGCCGCGCCGGCGGCCTTAAGTGGTGGGGTCATGGCCGACATTGTGTCAGGAACGGCCCCCCGGTGATCCACGAACCGGACCGTCCGGCCACGCATCGTTGTCGCCCCGTGGCCGGCGGGCGCAGCCGACCGACCGCACCCGGCAGCCGGTCGGCGCCGCCGCCTACGCCGCCCGGCTGCGCTCGAAGTGCTGGAAGCCGTCCTCGATGCCGATCACCACGTCCTTGAAGGCCAGGTAGCCCTCGGCCACCAGCGGGGTGTCGCGCAGCTCCTCGACCAGGAAGTAGTAGGCCGTCAGGTCCTCGGTCTCCAGCAGGGCGAAGTCGCTGAACCGGGTCTGGAACGCCTCCGCGTCGAAGAACCGGGCCCGCACCCGGTCCGCGTACCTCTCCAGCAGTGGCGCGACGTGCACGCCGCGCAGCCGGTTGCGCTCGGCCCGGGGCAGGGCCAGCCACTTCGGCGCGAACGTGTAACCGAGCATGACCGTGTACATCGGGGACCCCCTTGGTGGAACCGCCGTTTGCTGACGCTGTAAGCTAATGCTGACAGTGTTAGCAAAGTCAAGGGGAGCCGGATGCCCGACCAGCCGCCCACCCGCCGCGAGCGGCAGCGCGCACAGACCGCGGCGGAGATCCTGCAGGCCGCCCGGCGCCTGCTCGCCGCCGACGGGCCGGCCGCGCTCACCCTGCGCGCCACCGCCCGCGAGGTCGGCATGACCGCACCCGGGGTGTGCCGGTACTTCCCCGACCACCGGGCGCTGGTCCAGGCCGTGGTCGGGGACCTCTACCTGGACCTGGCCGCGGACCTCGAAGCGGCCCGCGACGCCGACCCGGGCGCGCCCACCGCCGAGCGGTTCGCCGCCGCCGCCCGCGCGCTGCGCCGCTGGGCGCTGCGGCACCGCGCCGAGTTCGGCCTGCTCTTCGGCAAGCCCCTGGCCGACGCGGGCACCACCCCCGCGGACCCGGCGCACGACCCGGCCTGGCGCTTCGGCCAGGTCTTCCTCGGCCTGATGACCGACCTGTGGCGCGCGGGCGCCGTCCCCGCGCAGGAGCCGCCGCAGCCCGAGCCAGCCTGGTGGAGCCAGCTGGACGACCTGCGCGAACACCTCGCCGATCCGGTCCCCCAGCCGGTGCTGCACCTGTTCGTCCAGGTCTGGGCCCGGCTCTACGGCCTGGTCGCCCTGGAGGCCTTCGGCCAGCTGGAGTTCGCGCTGGCCGACCCGGAGCCGTTCTTCGAGGAGAACCTGGCGCAGGTGCTGGGGCTCTTCCGGGAGCGTCAGGACGCGCGCAGCGCCGGGCCGAGGTCGGTGGGGGCCGGCCGGTAGCCCAGCCGGGTCCGGGCGGCGGTGAGGTCGAGGGTGCGCTCGTGCGCCAGGTGGCGGACGGCGTAGACGGTGAGGCGGGGGCGGCGGGCGGACCCGGTCGCGCGGGCGAGCAGTTCGGCGGCGCGGGCCGGCGGGAGGGCCACGGCGAGCGGGAGGTAGACGGGGGCGGGCGGGAGGCCGTGGCCGATGAGCACCTCGCGCAGCACGTCGTCCAGTCGGACCGGCTCGCGGTCGCACACGTTGAAGGTCCCGTGCGCGTCGCCCGCGGCGGCGAGCAGGCAGGCGTCGACCAGGTTCGCCACGCCGGTCAGGCTCAGCAGTTGGCGGCCGTCGCCGACCGCGAACAGGCGCGGTCCGCGCGGGGTCCGGCGCACCGCCTGGAGCACCCGCGGCAGCAGCGTGGTGTCGCCGGGACCGTAGACGGCGTGCGGGCGCAGCACGACCGCGTCCGGGCGCAGCCGGCGCACCCAGGCCTCGGCCTGCGCCTTGGAGCGCCCGTAGGGGTCCGGCAGCCGGACCCCGTCGGCCTCGGCCTCCCGGGCCAGGACGGTCGGCCGGCGCGGGTCGTAGACGCTCGCGGTGGACAGGTGCACGAAGCGCGCCGCGTCGGGGAAGGCGGCCAGGGCGCCGCGGGTGGTCAGCACGTTGCCGTGTTCGAACGCCTCGGGGCGGGCCCAGTCGGTGGCCAGCCCGGCGCAGTGCACCACCGCGTCGGGTCGGGCGAACGGGGCCGGTACCGCCGGGCGGGCGGACGGGTCGGCCAGGTCCCAGGAGAGGTAGGGCGCGCCGCCGACCAGGGCGGGGTCGACGGCCGGGCGCCGGCCCAGCGCGAGCACCCGGTGGCCGGCCGCCCGGGCCGCGCGGCACAGCGCGCCGCCGACGAACCCGCTGGCCCCGGTGACGACGACGATCACGGCGTCCCCTCCCCCACCAGCGCGCGCAGGCGGTCGCGGTCGGGCTTCTCGGTCCGGCCCCGGCGGGGGATCGCGGGCAGGCACTGGATCCGGTCCGGCAGCGCGGCGTGGTCGATCAGGGTGGGCAGCCGCCGGCGCAGCGCCCGGACCAGCTCCGGCTCGGGGACCGATCCGTCGGCCCGCACCGCCAGCACGACGGCCTCGTCCGCGGTCAGCGGATCGGGCACGCCCACGAAGACGGCCTCGGCGACGCCCGGCAGGGCGGCGACGGCGGGTTCGTACAGGCCCGGGTAGAGGTTGAAGGAGCCGCGGATCAGCATGTCCTTGGTCCGTCCGAGCAGCACGATCCGGCCCTCGGGGTCGATCCGGGCGCGGTCGCCGGTGTTGAGCTCGCCGATCGGTCCGCCGCCGAGGTAGCCGATCGCCAGGTGCGGGCCACGCAGCAGCAGTTCGCCCTGCTCGTTCAGGCGCGCCGAGACGCCGGGCAGCGGGTGGCCGGCCAGGTCGCCGGCGCTCGCGTGGTCGAGCTTCGCCCCGGCCTCGAC